>JAIXTI010000257.1 GCA_027484025.1 bacterium | reverse complement strand
GCGCTGGCCGCCCGGCGCATCGACCGCGAGTACGAGGCAATCGTAGTCGGCGTTCCGATCAGCGGCGGTCTCATCGATGTCCCGATCGGTCGCGATCCGCAACACCGGACTCGGCAAGCGGTCACCGAGTTGGGTCGCGAAGCGCGTACCCACTTCCGGGTGGTCGAACGTCTTGCCGACCACGCGCTGTTGCGCTTGAAGCTCGATACCGGCCGTACCCATCAGATTCGCGTGCACCTGCAGTACGCCGGATTCCCGATTGTCGGGGATCCGGTCTATGGCGGACGTTTCCGGCGGCCGCGGACCGCGTCCGAGGCGCTGGTGCAGCACCTGCGCGCCTTCGGGCGTCAGGCCTTGCATGCACGCTGGCTGGGGCTCGCCCATCCGGTCAGCGGCGAGCGACTCGCGCTGGAAGCATCGCGACCCGCGGATTTCCTCGCACTGCTGCAGGCGCTGCGGGGCGAATCCGCCGGGGAGCTCGGCTGATGCTGCGGCAAGTTACCGGCAACGGCACGCGACCGATCGCCGTTGATCTCCGCCAGCATCAACCCTGATTCCTTGAGGTCTGCCGTGAGTGCCGAGGCACTCAGCCATTGGATCGAGCACCGAATGGTCCCGGGCGTGCGCGCGATCAGCACCCTGCGCGGCGGCACGGCCGACGACTTCGGCTGGGAGCAGGGCACACTCGCCCGGTCGACCCTCCGAGAAGTCTGGGGCTGGGACGCGTCGCCCGTCTGGATGCGGCAGGTCCATGGGACGGAATGTGTCGATCTCGACAGCCTCCCGCGCGGCGCTGAACCCACGGCCGACGCCGGATTTACGCGGCAGGTTGGTCGGGTTGTGGTGGTGCTGACTGCGGATTGTCTGCCGGTGTTTCTCAGCAGTCGGGATGGCGGCATCGTGGCGGTCGTCCATGCCGGTTGGCGCAGTCTGGCGGCGGGCGTCATCGAAGCAACCGTCCGTCGAATGGCCTGCGATCCCGCGGCGCTGGTTGCCGCCTTCGGGCCGGGGATCGGACCGAGCGCCTACGAGGTGGGGCCGGAGTTGCGGGCATGTTTCCTCGACACGGATCCCGCGGCCGCGGCGGCCTTTCAGCCGGGGCAGGGTGATCGCTGGTGGGCAAACCTCTATCACCTCGCTGGCCTGCGACTGTCACAGCTTGGGGTGACGCCCCCCTCGACGCCGAGTTGGTGCACGTTGAAAGAACATCGGTTCCATTCCTGGCGAAGGGACGGTCGCACCTCGGGCCGCATGGCACACCTGATCTGGCGGACCGGATCGGCAATTTCCTCAACGCCGGCTCGCCGTGTGGTCGGCAGGTGAACCGATGACGATGCCAGAGGGAGTGGTCGCCGCAATCGACATGGCAGACGGCACCGCCGGAGGTTCCCGGATTTTGCCAGGACTGCGGTCGGGCCCATGCTGGGTGACGGCGCCGCGCTGCCCGAGTTATTCTCGGGTCTTGAACGGGTCGCCGGGAAGTTGAAACAGACGCCAATGATTGAATTGTCAGTGCAAAGGAATTCTTGATGAGCAGCGGCAGTTTGCGTGATCAACTGAAGGCGCTGGGCCTGTCGAAGCCCAAGGTTGAAGTCGAACGGGCGGCCGAAGACAAACGTCGACGTCCGCCTGAAAAGAAACCGCCGTCAAGGCCTGCACAGGTCAGTGCCCGCCCCATGACCGCCGAAGAAACCGAGATCTCGCTGGCGCGTGCATATGCGGCGAGACAGGCGGCCGAGAAGGCGGACGCTGCCGAGCTCAAGCGACAACAGGAAGAGAAAGCGCGGCAAAAGCGCGAGCGAAAAAACGCGGCCGTTCGGTTGCTGGAAGGAAAGTCACTCGCGAAAGCCGAAGCCGACCTGCCTCGTCACTTTGAATACGGCAAGAAAATTCGGCGAATCTATGTTGACGCCGAGCAATTGCAGCTGCTCAACCGTGGCGCAATGGGAGTGGCACAAATGGACGGCCGCTTCACGCTGGTCGACCGCGCGACCATTGATGAACTGCATCGGATTGCGCCGGAATTCGTCGCATTGCGCGTCGACCCCGACGCGCCACCGGTCGACGATTTTCCAGTTCCGGACGATCTGCACTGGTAAACGGGCGCGGCTCGGCCAATTCGGCAGGGCCAGCGTCCCGCCATTAGCCCGAGTACTGGAAATACACCACGTTGTCCGGATCGCGATCCACGGCCTGCCCGAGACTGATCGCTCCGGATTTGCGCAACTGGATCGTGTCGCGGTGCAGACGCAGTTCTTCGTCGTCCCCGAGCTTCACGTAGGTGCCGTTGGTGCTCCGGTCAGTCAGCGTGAAGAAACCGCGCTGGAACTCGACCGTGGCGTGATTGCGGCTGACCCACTCGTTGTCGACCACCAGGTTGTTGCCTGGGTCGCGGCCCAGGCCGAACGGCGGCGACATCTCGTTCAACTCGATGACCTGCCCACGGGTGCGCATGACCAGCTTGTGAACGGTCCCCGGCGCATCCAGCCGGATCGCCCGGGC
>JAIXTI010000082.1 GCA_027484025.1 bacterium | reverse complement strand
GACGCGTCGCGTGCTGCTCATCGTCAACGGTCGTCTCATTCGCGACCACGGCTTGGTGCGCGCCGCCGAGGCGGCCTACAAGTCGACGCTGCCGTCAGGCGTGCGACCGTCCCTGGTGCTGCAAGTGCACGTGCCAGGTGGTGATGTCGACGTCAACGTGCATCCTGCCAAAGCCGAGGTGCGCTTTCGCGATCGGTGGCCCGTGGAGCGTGCCATTGAAGAGGCAGTGCGACGCGCCCTCGGGCTCTTCGATGCCAGTGCTGGTGTCGGTGGCTGGCGCACGTGGGCACCACCGGCCACGGTTCCTGCGTGGCGTCAGGATCAGCACGCCATCGAGCCGTCGGCGCTCCGGATTTCCAAGGCGCCCGAGGGACTCTTCGCCACGCGCGACGAGCTTGCGGCGGCTCCCGCCTTCGATACGCCGCCATGGGAACAGATGGACGCACCCTCGGTCGGCGATGGCGCGCCTGCGCCCGCACCGCCGGCGGTGCCCGACCCCGGTGAGGCCGCCGAGCCCATTACGGTGCCGCCGCTCATGCAACTGCGTCGCACCTACCTCATGTTCGAACATGACGAAGGCGTCGTGCTCATCGACCAGCACTCGGCGCACGAACGTGTTCTCTACGAACAGTTCCTCGGCGTGCTCGAACGCGGCGAAGCCCCGTCACAGCGATTGCTCTTCCCCATGACGCTGCACGTGGGCCCCGACGAAGCCGATGCGTTCGAAGCGAGTCGCGATCTGTTCACCCGACTCGGTTTCGAAATCGATCACTTTGGCGGGAATTCATTGCTGGTGAACGCCGTCCCCATGCCGCATCCGCGCTTCGACGCCGAACGGTGCCTGCGCGATACCTTGGCGGCCATGACCGGTGATCGTCAGGCGAGCAGTCACGCGCGACACGAACGGTTGGCGGCGACCTTTGCCTGCAAGGCTGCCATCAAGGCCGGCGACAGTATGTCACCCGGCGAGATGCGCGCGCTGTACATCGCGCTCGCCGAAACCCGACTCCCGGCGCACGACGTGCACGGCCGCAGCACCATCGTTCGCCTCACCTGGGATGAACTCGACCGTCGCTTTGGCCGCAAGTAACGGCTCGGAGCAGGCGATGGCACCGCTGTGCTGCATCGTGGGCGCCACCGCAGCCGGGAAGAGTGCGCTCGCCATGCAGTTGGCGGAGGCTCGAGGACTCTCGATCGTGAGTGCCGACTCGCGGCAGGTGTACCGCGGCTTCGATATCGGGACGGCAAAGCCCTCGCACGAAGACCGGCGTCGCGTACCGCATTACGGTCTCGATGTCGTGGACCCTGAGGAACGCTATTCGGCACACCGGTGGGCGCACGAGGCAGCGCGTTGGTGCGACGAAGCCCGTGCCGCCGACCGCGCACCACTCGTCGTCGGCGGAACAGGCCTCTACGTGCGAGCGCTCGTGCAGCCGCTCGACACCGTCCCCACCCTCGACGCCGATCGCCGCGCCGCGCTCGAGCCGTGGCTGGCCGCGCAGTCGCTTCACGAGCTGCAGCGGTGGTGTGCACGACTCGATCCGGCCCGGTCGCATCTTGGGCGCACGCAGCTGCTGCGCGCCGTCGAAACTGCGCTCCTCGATGGCACTCGACTCGGCGACCATCTCGCGCGCCAGCAAACCGTCGCGCGACCCGTGCGTTATCTTGTGGTTGATCCGGGACCATCTCTGGCGCTCCGGATCGCCGATCGCGTGCACGCCATGCTCGAGGCCGGCTTTATCGAGGAGATCGAGCGCCTGCGCGCACAAATCCCCGCCGAGGCGCCGGCATGGAATGCGAGCGGGTACGGCGTTCTTCGTCAGTACGTCGAGGGGACGCGCTCACGGGCCGACGCCATCGAACGGGTGATCATCGAAACACGTCAGTATGCGAAACGCCAACGTACGTGGTTTCGCCATCAGCTTCCGCCCTCGGCGGTCACGCTGGTCAATCCGCTCGATGAGCACGCGCACGCAACCACGCTCGCATGGTGGGACGACGCACAGCAGCTTCACGGAGTGCAGTCATGAAGATCGGTATCACCTGTTACCCGACCTACGGCGGATCCGGTGCCGTGGCAACGGAGCTTGGCATCGCCTTGGCAGCGCGCGGGCACGAGGTGCACTTCATCACCTATGCGCAGCCGTTCCGGCTGCCCAGCTTTCTGCCGCGCGTCTACTTCCACGAAGTCGACGTCGGCCGCTACCCGCTCTTCGAGTATCCGCCGTATGATCTGGCGCTGGCCGTGCGCATGCACGAGGTCGTGCGCGATCATCAGCTCGACGTGCTCCATTGTCACTACGCCATCCCGCACGCCACCAGTGCGTGGATTGCCCGCTCCATGCTGCGCGAAGAAGGGCGTGACGTAAAGGTCGTCACCACGTTGCACGGCACGGATATCACCATCGTGGGGCAGGAACGCTCGTTCTTCTCCATCACGAAGTTTTCGATCGAGAAGTCGCACGCCGTCACGGCCGTGTCCGACTATCTCCGTGACGAGACGTATCGAGCCTTTGGCTGTGTCGGGTGTCAGGTCGATGTCATCTACAACTTCATCGATCCCACGTTGTATGATCGCACACGCCACGTCTTTCCCATCCCGGCGGAAGTCATCAAAGGGCGGAAAGTCATCATGCACATTTCCAACTTCCGCCCGGTCAAGCGGGTGCGCGATATCGTCAAGACGTTCGCGCGTATCAATCAGGAAGTGCCATCGGTGCTCATCATGGTCGGTGACGGCCCCGAGCGCGTCGAGGCCGAAGTGGAGGCACGCGATCTGGGCGTCTCCGATGCGGTGATCTTTCTGGGAAAGATTGACGCGATTGCCCCACTCCTTGCCGGCGCGGATCTGTTTCTCCTCACCAGCGACAAGGAGTCGTTCGGCCTCAGCGCGCTCGAAGCGATGGCCAGCGGCGTGCCGGTCATTGGAGCACACGCCGGCGGGCTTCCCGAAGTCGTCACTCACGGCGAAACCGGGTTCCTCTGTCCCGTCGGAGACGTAGAAGGCATGGCGCGCGCCGGTGCGTCGCTGCTGCGCGACCCCGAGCGCTGGACGCGTATGAGTGATGCGGCCGCGGCCGACGCCCGCACACGCTTCAGCGAGTCCGCCATCGTCGCGCAGTACGAATCGCTCTACGAGCGTACGATCGCGCAGGCCGCCCCTCACCATTCGCTCTCCGCCACGTCGTGACGCTCTTTCAGGCTATTGTCCTTGGGCTCGTCCAGGGGCTGACCGAGCTGCTCCCCGTCTCCAGTTCGGCGCACCTGGCGCTTACACCGTATCTGCTTGGCTGGCAGGATCCGGGACTGTCGTTCGATGTCGCACTGCACTTCGGCACGCTCGTCGCGCTCGCGTGGTACTTCCGCGCCGAGTGGATCGATATGACCAGAAGCGCGCTCACGATCATGCGTACGCGGCGTATTGAAAGCCTTCACGAACGCCGATTGCTGTACCTCATCGTGGCGACGATCCCCGCAGGCATTGGGGGCATACTGCTCAACGATCTCGCCAAAACGACGTTCCGGTCACCCTACATCATCGGCACGACGCTCATCGTGCTCGGGGTGCTGCTCTGGGCTATCGATCGCTGGAGTGTGCGCTCGCGGTCCATCGAAGAAATCACGCTCAAGGACGCCATCGTCGTGGGGTGCGCGCAGGTGCTGGCGCTCGTGCCAGGTGTCTCCCGTTCCGGTTCCACCATTACCGCCGGCCGCTTGCTGCATCTCGACCGGCCAAGCGCTGCGCGCTTCAGCTTTCTCATGAGCATGCCGATCACGCTTGCCGCGGTGCTCAAGGAAGCACCCGAAGCGCTGCGCGCCGAAGGCTTGTCCTGGCCGTTGTTGGCCGGGGTGATCGCGGCAGCGTTGAGCAGTTGGCTCGCGATCACCGTGCTGCTGCGCTACGTCAGCAAGCACAGCTTCGGCATTTTTGCGTTGTACCGCGTGCTACTCGCCGCCGTGGTGTTCTACACACTCGCGACGCGCGGCTGAGTGGGCGCGCGTAAGTCGGGCAGGGCATTGTGAGCGCTCCGTCACCCGAGTTTGTGCGGACGTTGGGGCTCGAGCGCCTCGATTACCACGTACGCGTGACGTCCACTATGGACGTGGCGCACGCGTTGGCCGAGGCGCAGGCGCCGGCCGGTACATTGGTGCTGGCGTCAGCGCAGTCGTCAGGACGAGGGCGTAGTGGCAAGTCGTGGGTTTCCGAACCGGATGCCGGCTTGTGGTGCACCTTGCTCGAACGACCGGCCGATATCCGCGCGCTCGATGTGCTCGCGCTACGCGTTGGCCTCGAACTGGCGGTTGCACTGACGCCGCTCGTGGATGGCGCCATTCAACTCAAGTGGCCGAACGATCTGCAAGTTGCGCGTCGCAAGCTTGGCGGAGTGCTCATTGAAGTGCGCTGGCGCGATGGCCAACCAGAATGGGTCGCGATTGGGGTGGGAATCAACCGCCGGTTGCCGCGCGACGTCCCCGACGTGACGTGTGTGCGCGGTGACGTCTCCCGCGACGCGCTGCTCACGGCCGTCGTACCCGCGTTGCGGCGGGCGGCCGCGTGTGCGGGCCCACTTTCCGGAGACGAATGCGAGGCGTGGACGGCGCGTGATGCCGCCCTCGGACGGCGCATTACCGCCCCGGTGGTGGGGCGCGTGGTTGGCCTCACACCCGAAGGCGGCCTGTTGGTGCAGGATGGCCAGCAGCCCGTCCAGGTGGTCACCAGCGGTTCCCTGGTATTCGCGACATAGCGGGTCGCGATGCGTCAATTTGGCAGAATCTGAGCTGCCTGAGGAGAACGGTGTGCCACCGCGGCAAACCGGTCTGCCTATCTGGCTTGCCGCTAAAGCGTTGAAATGTATACGGTTAGCGCGTTTTGGACGGCCTTGACGTAGCCTCGCTGCCCGTCTAGCTTTCATTCGTTAGCACTCGTCTAACGTGAGTGCTAATCACAGTGAAGCACATCCTACTGTCCGTCCCCTGACACTGTTTGCAGGAGATCACCCGTATGTCCAAGGTCGCGCCGCTCGCGGATCGCGTTGTCGTGAAGCCGCTCGAAGAGGCGGAGCAGATGCGCGGAGGGTTGTACATCCCCGACACCGCCAAGGAAAAGCCGCAGCAGGGTACCGTCGTTGCGGTTGGCCCCGGTCGCTATGAGAAGGACGCCCGCGTCCCGATGGACGTGAAGGCCGGAGACAAGATCCTCTACGGCAAGTACAGCGGCACCGAAGTGACGATCGAGGGCGAGCAGCTGCTCATCCTGCGCGAGTCCGATATTCTCGCCGTCATCAACTGAACCGCACTCCAACCGTAATTAGCTACCATGGCTGCTAAAGAACTGCATTTCAACACGGAAGCGCGCGCGGCACTCAAGCGTGGCGTTGATCAGCTGGCCGAGGCCGTCAAGGTCACGCTCGGCCCCAAGGGTCGCAATGTCGTCATCGACAAGAAGTTCGGCGCCCCGACGGTCACGAAGGACGGTGTGACGGTCGCCAAGGAAATCGAACTGGCCGATCCGATCGAGAACATGGGCGCGCAGATGGTGAAGGAAGTCGCGACCAAGACGTCGGACCTCGCCGGCGACGGCACCACGACCGCCACGGTG
>JAIXTI010000089.1 GCA_027484025.1 bacterium | reverse complement strand
CGGTACTCGTGGACTACGATAAGCACGTGCGCGCGCGGCAGCCGCTGCATCTGGCGAGTGTCTTTCTCTCCAACGCCGCGCGCGTCGACACCGATCGTCCCACGCTGGGCTTCTCGCTCGACATCGGGGTGCAGGGCCCCGAGTATCTGGTGGATGGCGTGCCATTCTGGAAACGCGATCACGACGACGGCGGCTATCTGTTTCGCGACAAGGCGAATCTCGAAGCGTTCTTTGCGCCGGGCGCCGGTTGGTCGCTGCGCTACGGATGGGACACGCACGGCCCCAATGCCGTGCAGCATACGGCAGTTGCCGAGAACCCGCTGCCGGAGAGCTGGGTATTCGAGGTACCGGTCATGCAGGACACGCGTCCCGGTATCCGTGCCGTATTGCGCCTCGAGACGCGCCCCTGGAACAACGACTGACGACTCCTATGCCCATCATCACGCCACTATCCCGCCGCGACGCGCTCGCGCGGTTGAGCGCTCTGTTCGCCTTGCCCTTCGTAGAGTGGCCGTCATGGTCGTTGGTGGCCGACCCGCTTGGTGGCACCATTACGCAGTATCAGGCCGGTCGTCTGCGCGGCGAATACACCGCGCTCGACATCACCACGCGTGCACTGGAGCGCTGCCGCACGCGTGGCGCAGCGCTGCACGCCATCGACACGCTGTCCGCAGACGCGCTCGCCGACGCGCGCGCCTCCGATGCGCGACTGCGCAGCAAGACGCTGCGTGGTCCGCTCGATGGCGTGCCGCTCTTTGTCAAAAGCATTTACGATATGGCGGGAACGGCAACGTCGGCGTCGAGCGCCGAGTGGGCGCGTCTCTTTCCGCAGCGTCTGTCGCGTGATGCGATCGAGATCACGCGTCTCCGCGCGGCGGGCGCCGTCATTCTTGGCAAGACAGCGGCCGACGATTTTGCCTATCGCGGCAACGGCACCTCGAGCTTCACCGGACAAGTGCTCAACCCGCACGATCGCGCCGGGCTGCGCACACCCGGCGGTTCGAGCGCGGGCTCCGCAGTCGCGGTGGCCTGCGGCATGGCGTTCTGTGCACTCGGCACCGACGACGGTGGTTCCAACCGCATTCCCGCGCAGTTCACCGGTGTCGTTGGTGTGAAGCCCACCTTCGGACTGGTGCCGCGCAGCGGTGTGATTCCCACCTGGCCCGTACTCGACACACACGGCCCACTCGCGCGCTCGGTCGCCGATGCCGCGCTCATGCTCGACGCCATTGCCGGCTACGATGCGGACGACGCCCTCTCGCTACGCGGTGCATGGCGTCGCGGGACACTGGGCACGCTGGCTCCCAATGCGCTGCGTGGCGCGCGACTGGGCTTCGTGGAGTTGCACGCGCCGCGCGTACAGATGACCGCCGAGTGTCTGCGTGTACTCGACGCGGCACTCGCCGACTGCACCGGTGCTGGCGCCATCGTCGAGAGCTACGCGCCACCCGTCGACCGCGTGACGTACCGCGAGCAGTTCGCCACTTTTGCGCGTGAACGGGGCGATGTTGCGCCCAACGCGAACTCGCCGGCCGCCACGGCGAACGCGCTCCGCCGCTATTTCCAGCGACAGGGTGTCGACCCGAAAGACGCCGCGCAACGTGGGCTCACGTCGTACCGCGCGTTCTACAATGTGCTTCCCGCCGAGTGGCCCGCCATGGACGCGTTGATGGCGCAGCCGTACGAAACCGATGCGGCGTCGGTGAGCTTTCTGCGCTCGCGCGAGACCGCCGTGTCACAGCTCGCGGCGAACATGAAGGCGCGCGGCATCGATGCGATGATCTATCCCACGATGCCCTTTCAGGCACCCAACGCGAGCGACGCGTGGCCCGATGTGCGCACGCCGCTGGGCTACGGTAACTGGCTCGGCCTTCCGGAGATTTCCGTGCCGGCGGGCTACTCTGCCGACGGGATGCCGGCGGGGAACCTCAGCTTCGTTGGCTTGCCGGGGACCGATGCCGTGTTGTTCGCGCTGGCTGCGTCGTACGAAGCGGTTAGTGGACGGTTCAGGGCGCCTTTGTAGTACTGCGGTACGGCAACGGCGGTTCGGGTTTGGAACTGCTACTGCGGTTGATGGACTGCCACTGCAGTTCTGGACTGCAACTGCAGTTGGGGAACACGGCGGTTTGGGTCTCTGCGGAAGGCGCCGACCGGCTTCGCCGGTTCGGCGCCGTTCTTTGGTGGTTGGGTAGCTGCCACTGCAGTTGCAGTGAGACAACCACCATAAAATGCGCCCGCCGGCTTTGCCGGCGGGCGCTTCCATACGAACCCGAACTGCAGTGATCCTCAACTGCGGTTGTGGTCCAGAACCGCAGTGGCAGTCCATCAACCGCAGTAGCAGTTCCAAACCCGAACCGCAGTTGCAGTTCCGCATTCCCGTGGTTCAGCGACGGACAAACAGCGCCTTGGGGATCATGACGTGTACGCCCATGGTGCCATCAACGAGCTGCGTGATGCGCACGTCGCACGCGGTGCTCACGAGCTGATACGCGTCTTCGCGTGGCAGTTTGTACACATCACCGAGCAACGCGATCGCTTCGCGCACGGCGATCTTGGCGGCCACGGTGAGATTGCTGTCGGCGGCCATCGCAATCCAGTGCGTACGCGTTTCGCCGCGCGGCCAGGTGAGCTTCATGTCTTTGCGCACGATGAGCTGCAGCGTGCCGCGCAGTGCGGTTTCGAGCGCCGTGATGTCGACCTCGCCATCACCTTGCGCGGCGTGTCCGTCGCCGATGTGCAGCAGCGCCCCGGCGACATTCACCGGGATATACAGCACCGTGCCCGCCGTGAGCTCCTTGTTGTCCAGATTGCCGGCGTGCATGCCGGGGGGCGCACTGTTGATGCGGCCGCGCGCCACCGGCGGTGCGACGCCGACGCTTCCGAAGAACGGGCGCAGCGGAATCTCGATGCCCAGCGTGTCGTCGAAGCGCCCGATCATGCGCTGCGCATCGAGTGGAATGATCTTGGAGCGTGTCGTGTTGGGAAAATCTTCCGGAATGAAGCCGCTGCGCGAGGAGAAGCTGTTGCACGCGTACGGAATGGCGAGGTCGATCGCATGAAAGCGTACCTCGAGCACATCACCGGGCTCCGCGCCATTCACGTACACCGGCCCCGTGAGCACGTGTCCGCCGGGCCCGCGCTTGAGCGTCCCCGCCGTGACCGCCGCCTGAATGGCGCGAATGGTCGGCTCCACGGTCCCCGAGTCCT
>JAIXTI010000153.1 GCA_027484025.1 bacterium | reverse complement strand
TTGGGCCACGCCAGGGAAACCGTGCGCCAGTCGGACATACGCGCCGCTGCGAGCGCCGGCACGTCGCCCACCAGCGGCGTATGGTCGGCCGTGCGCCCCGCCGTCGGCGCCGACGGGCGCTCGCCCCCCCCCGCGCCCCCCTCGGCGGTCTTGGGGGCCGATCCACCTTCCGGCGCGCGCGGCGGCGGCGCCTCCCCGACGGCGCGATAGACCAGATCGCTCGCCCACGGAAAGGAGATCACCGCCCCACTGGCCACGATCGCGGCCAGCGGTAGCGCACTCCAGATCCCGATCACGTTGTGCCAATTGAAGTCGCGCGCCTTGGCCGTCTCCGCCCGGCGGAACCAGAGGACGCTACGCACCGAGCTCCACGTGAGGTTGCGCGGCCACCAGAGCACCATCCCGGTGAGCACCAACACGAGGAACGCCACGTTCGACCAGCCGGTGATGGCGCGACCCGTCTTGCGCGCGTCGTCCTTCATCGCGAGCCAGCGGTGCCAGTCGGTGGCCACGCTGAACACCTTCCGCATGCCGGCGCTTCCCGTGCCGACGACCGCCCCGGTGTAGGCGCTGACGTACTGCCGACCCTCTCGTCCGAACTGGACCTCTACTGGCATCGATGCACCATTGCGCCAGACTACAGCCGTTGGCGCCTTTTCCGAGCGCGATGCCACCAGGCGGACCAGTGAATCGGAACTGAGCGGGACAGCGCCCGGTGACGGCGGCCCCGCCTCGACGCCCCGCAGGTCGGCCCATAACGTCATCTGCTTTTGGTACGTCAACAGGACGCCCGTGACCGACATGATGAGGACCACCGCGCCGGCGACGACGCCAGCCACCAAGTGGGTCCAGAAGAGAATCGGGCGAAGACGTCGCATACAGGCAGCGCGGGGGATTCTTTGTTGAGAATGCTTCTCACTCGTTGATTTCTGATCGTAATCACGAATACCCGAGTATGTCAATCGGAATTACGGCGCCATGCCGCGGTCTACATTTGTCCGATGCCGAGTTCACTCGCCTTGCGCGCCGGCCCACGGGCGCTCGCCCTCATCAGGGAGCGCGGGCTACGCGCCCAGGACATCGACATCCTTCCCGGGGCCTCCGGCGGTGCCAAATGGCTCGGCATCGCGGGCCTCGACCGCTACCTGTTCGGCACGTTTCTGCAGCAGACGCGCGCGGCGCCACTGCATTGCATCGGTTCGTCCATCGGTAGCTGGCGCATGGCCTGCCTGGCGCAGCGTGACCCGGTGGCCGCACTCGCCCGCGGGCACCACGCGTACATCCACCACCAGGTGTACACGAAGAATCCGAGCCCGCGCGAAGTCACCGACGTCCTTACCCGGTGTCTCGATCACCTGCTTGGTGCCAGCGGCGTGCACGACATCGTGCACAACGACCGCTTTCGGGTGCACGTCATCACCGCCGAAGCGCGCGGCGCTGCGGCAAGCAGTGCACGGCTCGTGTTGGCCACCGCGCTCGCCTTGGCGGCCGCGGCCAATATCATCTCGCGGCGCACCCTCGCCCTGCAGGTGCGGCGCACGATCTTTCACACCAGCGGCGACGAGTCACCGTTTCTGCATCTGCGTGATTTGCCCACGGTGCACCACGCGCTCACCACCAACAACGCGCGGGCCGCGCTCCTGGCCAGCGGCTCCATTCCGCTGTTGCTGGAAGGTGTACGCATTCCCGACACGCCCGGACTGCACTGGGATGGTGGCCTCACCGATTACCATCTCGATCTCGATTACGGCCCCGGTGATGGCCTCGTGCTCTTTCCGCATTTCTTCGAACACATCGTGCCGGGGTGGTTCGACAAGTCGCTGCCGTGGCGGCGTGCCGGCGCGCGCACCATGTCGCGCACGTTGCTGATTGCACCGAGCGCCGCGTTCGTCGCGCGACTGCCCGGCGGCAAGATTCCCGACCGCAAGGATTTTTACGCGCTCACCGACGCCGAACGGTTCCGCCGATGGGAACAGGTAAACGCCATGAGCAACGCGCTAGGCGAAGAACTGCACGAGCTGATTGCCACGGGACGGGTGGCCGATCATGTGCGTCAGTGGTAACGGCGCGCCGCATTTCCTGCGTTCCTGCCATCTGTGTGGCTGCCGTCCGCCGTCTCGGCGCGATGCCGCGGCTCCACGCCGAGACGGCAGACGGCAGCCACACAGACCGCAGGCGCGCAGGACATCCACACAGACCGCAGGCGCGCAGGAATGGTTGCTGCCCCTCCTGTGCATTGCCCATCGACTCCATAGCTTTCCCTCAGGCCCGGTCACCAGTCGACGATGCCGTCGCTGTGTGTGCCACCGGGTTCCCACCTCAGCTCCCGACCCATGTCCACGAGCTTTCTGGCCCAGGTCAACGCGACGTTCGATCGTGCGGCCACCTACACCAAGCACGACCCAACGCTGCTCGCGCAGATTCGCGCCTGCAATGCGGTGTATTTCGTCAGCTTCCCCATCCGGCGCGACAACGGCACCATCGAAGTCATTCAGGCGTGGCGCGCCGAACACTCGCAACACAAGTCGCCCACCAAGGGCGGCATCCGGTACGCGCTCGGCGTCAGCGAAGATGAAGTGCAGGCGCTCGCCGCCCTCATGACGTACAAGTGTGCCATCGTCGATGTGCCATTCGGCGGTGCGAAGGGCGGTGTGAAGATCGACCGTCGTCAGTACTCCGAAGCGGAACTCGAGCGCATCACCCGCCGCTACACCTTCGAACTCGTCCGCAAGCGTTTCATCGGCCCCGGCATCGACGTGCCTGCGCCAGACTATGGCACCTCGTCGAAGGAAATGGCGTGGATCGCCGACACGTACGCCTCGCTCGCCAACGGCGAACTCGACGCGATTGCGTGCGTCACGGCCAAGCCGCTGGCGCAGGGTGGTATTCGCGGTCGCACCGAAGCCACGGGACGCGGCGTGTACTACGGCTTGCGCGAAGCGTGTGACGACGGCGAGGCCATGCAGCGCCTGGGACTCACGCGCGGCCTCGAAGGGAAGCGCATCATCGTGCAGGGGCTCGGTAACGTGGGGTATTGGGCCGCGCGCTTCCTGCAGGAAGCGGGGGCGCACATCGTGGCCGTCGCGGAATACAACGGCGCCGTGGCCAACGAGAAGGGTCTCGATATCGTGGCGCTCGATACGTGGCGCAAGGAACATGGTTCGCTCCTGGGCTTTCCCGGCGCGACCGATATCCCGAACGCCATGACGGCGCTCGAGCTGCCGTGCGACATTCTCGTGCCCGCCGCACTCGAGCATCAGCTCACCGCCGACAACGCGCCGCGCATTCAGGCGCGCATCATTGCCGAAGCGGCAAACGGCCCCAGCACCCCGGAAGCCGAAGCCATCTTCGCCGAGCGCGGCCTCCTCGTGTTGCCCGACGTGTGGCTCAACGCGGGTGGTGTGATCGTGTCGTACTTCGAGTGGCTCAAGAACCTCTCACACGTGCGCTTCGGCCGTATGCAGAAGCGGCACGAAGAGGAAACGCTGCGCAAGCTCCTGCGCGCCATCGAAGAGAAGACCGGCACGCGCTTCACCGACGCCGAGTCGCTCGCCCTCACCGAAGGCGCCGACGAAGAAGACCTCGTGGCGAGCGGTCTGGCCGAGTCGATGATCGTCGCTTACCGGCAGCTCGCCGAGGTGCATCGTCGCATTGGTGATCCCACCGTCACGCTGCGGACCGCCGCCATGGTGAGCGCGATCGACAAGGTCGCGCAGTCGTACGTCGACATGGGCATCTTCCCCTGACGGCGACGGGACGGAACGGCGTGTCATCGCCCTCGCTGTCGCGGTATCTCGCCTTCCGTCGCACGCAACCTGCACGGCCACCGCTCGAACGGCTGGCCGTGCAGGCGCGCGGACTCACGTTCGCGGTATATCGCACGCCGCCCGTGGGCAATGCACTGCCCTTGCTGTGCATCAACGGCGGCCTGCTCTTCGATCACCGTCTGCTCTGGCCCGCGCTCGCACCGCTCGCGCAACATCGTCCGCTGATCTTCTACGATCAGCGCGGACGTGGAGCGTCGTCCACACCGCCGGGTGTGCACGCGTCTCGCATCGAGTACGACGCCGGCGATGTTCCCGCGTTGCGCGAGGCCCTCGGCATTCCGCAATGGGATGTATTGGGCCATTCGTGGGGCGGCGGTATTGCCATGCTCTCCACGGCCCTCGATGTCGCCCGCGACCCGCACGCCGTGCGACGGCTCGTTCTGGTGAACGCGGTGGGTGTGTCCGGCGAATGGCTGCCACCACTACACGACGCCGCATTGGCACGCCTCGGCGCTGACGCGCGGGCACCGCTGGCGGCGATCGATCCGGCGACGCTGCACGTGCCCGATGTGGCGCAACACGCTGACTACGCGCAGGCGTATTTCCCCGCGTGGTTTGCGGATCAGGCGTTCGCGCGCAGTGTGAGCCCGCCGCGAGGCGACAGTGTGACGGGAGCGCATGTCGCCGCGCGTCTGCGCCGCGAGGGCTACGATTGGCGCGACCGGTTGCGTGACCTCGTCGTGCCGACGCCCGTCGTCCCTGGTGCCGCAGCCCTCCTGCCGCTATCGGAGGCGACCCGGACCACGGAGTTCCTGACGCACGCGCGTCTGGTCCCCATCGATGGCGCTGGACACAATCCCTTCTGGGAAGCCCCCGATGCGTTCTTTGCCGCGGTGCACGCCTTTCTCTCGGAGGGCACACCGGCTTCCTGACCGTGCGCCTTCATGAAGACCGCCGAAACCTTGCTCGCCTGTTGTGTCGTTGGCCTCGCCTGTTTCATTGGTGGCCAGACGATCGGTGCACGTGGCAAGTCGGTGCTCGACGAAGCGAGTGGTACGATCGTGGGACGTCCGTCACGCGCCAACATGCTGCGTACACGCATGGCCGCTACGCCGTCGGCGGCGTCACGGGCGGCCGTCCCCCACAGTGAAGAGCGCCTGGTCGCCGATGCGGCGGGGAATGCGCGGAACGCCGCCAACACCGACGAGATGCGCCGGCGCATTGTGAGTGGCATGAGCGGCACCTACATCGACGAGCTCCTTGCCGCCCGTGACTCCGCGATTTCACGGTGGCCGGATCGTGTGACGCGTCCGCTGCGCGTGTTCGTGCGCGAAGGGACGGAACTGGAAACGTGGAACCCGGACTTCACGCCTGCCGTGCGCGATGCGTTCGACACGTGGGTGGGCGC
>JAIXTI010000086.1 GCA_027484025.1 bacterium | reverse complement strand
GGTGTTCCGCCACCAAGGTAGACCGTGCGCAGCAATGCGGACTGTTCACGCACACGACGGGTCTCGCATTCACGAGACACGCAGTCAGCGAACGAACGCCACGGCACTTCACGTCGCACGGCAATGGCGAAGTCGCAGTAGCTGCACCGGCGCGCGCAGAACGGCACGTGCAGATACAGATGCTCGTACTTCGGCAATACCGCCGGATCCCCCCCCGTTGGCGACACGCGTATCTGACTCACCCGAGCCCGACAGCCGGTCTGGCATGTCCAGCCGCATCGAAGGTGACGAGTCCGTCAATCTCGAGCAGCGCCAGCACGGCGCTGACCTGCCGCGGTGGAAGTCCGGTGTGGCGCGTGATGGCGCTCAGTTCCATGGCGCCCTGTTGCAGCGCATCCCAACACAGCGCGGCATCACCATCGAGGGCGATACCGACCGTGGGCGAAGCGGCCATGGAGAGCAGTGCCAGCACATCCTCCGGACACAGAATAGGTTCGGCGTGTTCATACTTCAGCAGCGCATTGCCGCCACGGCCCGTTGGCGCGTCGATGGCATGCGGCACGACCGCGAGTGTGCGCGACAGCTCACGCGCGTAGCGAGCGGTATTGAGGGCGCCGCTGCTCTCTGGTGCTTCGACGACTACCGTGACATCGGCCAATGCGGCGATCAGTCGGTTACGCTGCGGAAACGACCCACCGTGACCAGTGTCGCCGGGCCCGAGCTCGCTCATGACAAGCCCCTCGCGCGCAATACGGTCCTGCAGAGCGCGATGCGGTTTGGGATAACACTGGTCGATCCCGGTACCCAACACCGCCACGGTACGGCCACGCGCTGCAAGCGCCGCCTGATGCGCCGCGCCATCGATCCCTCTGGCAAGGCCGCTCACGACGCAGACCCCGACGCGGGCACAGGCCGACGCGATTGCCGTGGCCACGCGAATTCCGTACGGCGTCGCGTTACGCGTGCCCACAATGGCCACGGCTGGCGGTTCGGCAATGGCCATTGTGCCACGCACCCACAGATGTTTGGGCGGGGACTTCAGCGCCCGCAGGCGCTCCGGATACGCGGCCGACTCCGGGGAGAGACACCACGCGTCAACCGCGTGCGTGGTGTCTTCTGCACGTGGCTCAGGGGAGAAGTTGGGCATCCTGCTCCGGCTTCAGCGCTTCTGCACGCATGGCCAGAATCTGGCTCCACCATCCATCGAGCATGACGTCGAGCCCCATGCGTCCTGCACCGCTGATGGCATACATCGCGAACGCGCCGCGCGAATCGATTTCGGGGATGTAGTGTTCGCCGAGCAGATCGAGCTTGGAAAACACGACACAGAACGGCTTGCGGGCGAGCTCTTCGGAGTACGCCGCGATTTCGTGCCGAAGCTGATCGAACTCCGCCTGCCAATCGAGGGCATCGATCGGAATGAGAAACGCGAGCAACCGCGTACGCTCGATGTGCCGCAGGAACTGCAGCCCGAGCCCTTTACCCTCGTGGGCGCCCTCGATGATGCCGGGAATGTCGGCGACGACGAACGAGCGATGATCGCTGAGCGGCACGACGCCGAGGTTTGGCGACAAGGTCGTAAAGGGATAGTCGCCGATCTTGGGACGCGCCGCGGAGATGACGGAGAGCAGCGTGCTCTTGCCAGCATTGGGTTGCCCCACGAGACCGATATCTGCGATGAGCTTGAGCTCGAACTCGAGCTTGCGCGCCTGCCCTTCTTCACCGGGCTGCCACTCGCGCGGCGCCTGATGGGTAGCGGTGACGAAGAACGCGTTGCCCTTGCCGCCGCGCCCGCCCTTGGCGACGGTCAGCAAATCGCCGTGCTCCATGACTTCGCCCACCAGTTCCTTGGTGTCGGCGTCACGGATGATTGTCCCGGGAGGTACCGGCATGACGATGTCCTCGCCGGAACGCCCCGTGCGGTTGGAGCCTTCGCCGTGGTGGCCGCGCGCCGCCTTCCATGCGTCCCGATAGGTGTAATCGAGGAGCGTGGTCAGGTTGCGGTCAGCTTGCACGATGACATCGCCACCGCGCCCGCCGTCACCACCGTCGGGTCCGCCCATGGCCACATATTTTTCGCGGCGAAAGGACGTCTGGCCCGAACCACCGGTGCCGGCTTCCACTTTTACGAGTACGCGATCGACGAACATAAGACGCTCTTGGCTCTCTAGAAGAAATTCACTTCCCGAGCACGCGCGCCCACAGCCCCTGATACCGCACGACATCGTCGGCGTCGAGGAGTGGCGCAATGACATTGAGCGCCGACGAGACTGTCGTTTCCGACGCTCCGGCGTGCAACGCCCCGTGCAGATGGGAATGCAGCTGACGATCCTGCTTCGCGATGGCGCAGGCGGCCATCACGCACAACTCGCGGCGCGCCAGATCGAGCGGCGCGCGCGACAACACTTTGCCGTACCCTTCTTCCACCATCCACCGGTCGAGTGCCGGATGCAAATCGTGGATATTGACCCGCAGCCGGTCGTAGAACCGGCCGTACACCGTCGAGCACGTCCTCTCACCCTGCGACTGGCGCAGCGCCGGATCATCGATGGCGTACTCATCGCGCTCGGGTGCCTGCACGCCACTGATTCGACGCCATTCCCGCGCCGAGTTCAGTGCTCGCGGAAACCCGGCAAAGAGATAGGTCTGCAAGATGACTTCTTCGACCCAGACCGTTCGCACCGTTCCCACCGCCGCGGTGAGCGCCTGGCGCATTTGCTGTTCACTCCCGCCGGCGAGTACGGCCGCCAGATGGACCAGCGCGGCCGTCTCGTTATCCAACGAGGAGAGGATAACATGCGCGGTGTCGGGTGATGTCACCGAATCTACGACCGTTGGGTCGTCGGAACGCGGCGTGTGGCTCATAGCGAGAGCTCCAGCGCATCACCGACATCACCGTCCCCCACGCGCACCATCCCCACAGGTTCTCCGCGGGTATTGCGAACGGCCCGCTGCACATGTTCTCTGAGCGCGTCCGGCAACGGATTCGGGAGCGCATCGTAGGCGGCCAGCAGCGCCAGCACCGCGGGATACTGTGCACGCGGAGCACCATCCTCCACCTTGATGGCAAAGCCCAGTGCACGATCGACAATGGCAAACGTATGCACGCCTTCAGCGCCGATCTTGCACACCACGTTGCCGCCACACGCGTCCATCAGCACCGTATCGAAACGATCGGTGCCCCCGACCAGAAACGGATGAGAGGTCATCGCGCTGACCACACGCCGGCTGGCGGCATCCCCTTCGGCCGCTGCCCGGACAAGGCGCGCGTACGACAGCGCCATATTGGCGAGCGGCAGCGCGAACACGGATACGCCGCACCCGTCCACACCGACAGAGATGGCGTCGGACGACACGCCCGTCCACTCACTCACCGCTGTCAGACAATCCTGCTGCACCACATGCGCCGCGCGCTCGTAGCCCGCGGTCGACTCTCCCAACTGCACGGCGCGGGCGAGCATCGCCGAGTGCTTGCCGGAGCAGTTGTTGTGCAGGCGCGTGAGCCGTTGCCCGCCTTCGCGCGCCAGGCGCGCTCCGCGGCTGGCCAGTGGCTCGTGTGGCCCGCACGCGAGGTCGCCTTCCTCGAGCCCCAGCCGCTCGAGCATGCGCGCCGCGACCGCCACATGCTCCGGCTCGCCTCCGTGAGACGCACAGGCGAGCGCGAGTTCTTCGGTACCCCAACCGAATGCGTCGAAGCCACCGCTGCGAAGCAGGGGCATCAGCTGAAACGGCTTGGCGCAGGAGCGCCACCACACAGGTAGCTCAGGATCTCTCGACGCGTCTACGAGCGCCCCGTCGGCCGAGACGACTGCCGCATGGACGCGATGACGCGACTCGACCGTCCCACCACGGGACACGACGACGTCGAGCGTCCGTGTCTGCCGCGGAGGTCCGAATCCATTGCCGACGCGGGGCGCTGAGGCCGAATTGGCGCCAAGAGACTGGCTGGCGAAGGAGTCAGGTATCCACACGCCACAAAGATAACCCCGGACGGCCCGCCCCACGGACCGCCCCGCCAATCCCGGCAACTGACGTTTTGCCGCGGGGAGGTGCCTACTTGCGGGCGGCGACCATGACGCCGACTAGCACCAGCCCGCCGCCAACGAGCGTCAGCGGCCCGGGGATTTCCGCGATCCCCGGCAGTACGGCGGCCAACAGCGTGGCGCCGATGGGTTCGCCCAAGGTGGTCAGGTTGACGATGAATGCGGGCAAATGCCCGAGCGCCCAGTTCATCCCGGTATGCCCGAGCAGCGTGGGCCCGAGGGCGAGCCCCGCAAAAATGGCCAGCTCGCGTGGTGGTTGCGGCGTCAACGGTTTGCCCGACGCGAGCGAGAGCCCTGCGCACGCGAGAAACGCGGCTCCATACACCAGCGCCACATACGGCCAGAGCCCCAGGTGCTGCCGGATCCGCCGGCCCACGAGGTAATAACCGGCGGCGGTCAGGGCCCCCAGGAGGGCGAGCAGATCGCCGAAGAGTGCTCGCGAGCCACTGTTGCCGTTCCCCATCAACGCCGGTCCAATGGCCGCCAGTCCGCCGGGGACGTCGGCCACCCCCACCACCAACGCGCCCACCACCGCCAACACGATCCCGCCCCACTGCTTACCCGAGGGTGACTCCCGCAGCCACGTGGCACTCACGATCGCAATGATCACGGGCTGCAGATTCACCAGCGCGACCGACGCCGCTACGCTCGTGTATCGCAACGATGCGTTCCATGACCAGAAGTGGATGGCCAACATGACACCGGCACCGCACGCCCACAAATACTCGCCCGCCGCCAGTTTACGCCATTCCCGCCAACCACCGCCGAGCAGCAGTGCCGCTGCCACGACGATCATCGAGAATCCCAAGCGCCACGTGGCAATGACCAACGGGTCGGCGTTCGACAAGCGAATCAGCGGCGCCGCGAACGAGATCCCGACGACGGACAGCGCCAACACCAGCAATGGTGACGTCCTCGGCGCAGCGGCTGGAGACGGTGAGGGGGAAGTCATGACGGTCAAGCTACTGATTGTGTAGCTTTACCGCATGACGCCCTTTATCAATCGCGCCCGGCTCGAGGCGTTGCTGGCAGCGGCTCGTTCCCAGCACGTCGTGATCGTCGGTGACGCCATGCTCGACGTGTATCTCCGTGGTGATGTCGATCGGATCTCCCCGGAAGCGCCAGTGCCGGTTGTTCGTGTCCGTGATCGGAAGCTCGCACTTGGCGGTGCCGCCAACGTAGCACAGAACGTCGCGGCGCTCGGCGCGGGGTGCGACTTGGTCGCGGTCGTCGGAGATGATGTCGCGGGGGAAACGCTGCGTGAACGGCTCGAAGCCGGCCGTATGGAGTCACGTTCGCTCGTGACGGTTGCCCGTCCCACGACCACCAAGACCCGCGTGATGGCACGGTCGCAGCAGCTCGTTCGCTTCGACGAAGAAGACGACGCGGACCTTGACGCGGGCGATGTGCAGCGCGTCCTCGACGCCATCGAGCGCACGCTGCCGCAGGCGACGGCTCTGGTGTTCGAGGATTACAACAAGGGCGTTCTCGTACCGGCCGTCATCGAGGGGGCGATCGCACTTGCGAAGACACGGGGGCTGCCCATCGTGGTCGACCCGAAGTTCCGCAACTTCTTTGCGTATCGAGGCGCCACCGTGTTCAAGCCGAATCGTCGTGAATTGGAGAGCGCTCTTGGCGCTGCGGTTGACCTCGAGCATCCGGCCGCACTCCCGACCACCTTTGCCCGCCTTGGTGTCGAGCACCTGCTCTTGACGCTCGGCGAGCGAGGCATGGCGTTGGTCTCCGCAGACGGGGTCGTGCATCGGGTGCCAACGACCGCACGCGAGGTGTACGATGTCGTCGGCGCCGGCGATACCGTCACCGCGTATCTGGCCACGATGCTTGCCGCCGGCGCGTCGACCCTCGAGGCGGCGGTCGTGGCGAACTACGCCGCAGGGGTCGAGGTTGGGAAGCTCGGGGCGGCGACGGTGACAGCCGAGGAAGTCCTCGAGGCGTACGATT
>JAIXTI010000273.1 GCA_027484025.1 bacterium | reverse complement strand
TGGTGGCGGAACACCGTCCCGACTTGGGGCCGACGGCGTGCGCGCGACGCTCGAGGCGCTCCGGTCGCACGTGCAATGGGCGGATGACGCCGAGGTCACTCTCGAAGCCAATCCTGAGGATATCTCGGTAGAGGCGGTCATTGCGTGGCGCGAGGCGGGGGTCAATCGCCTCAGCATCGGCGTGCAGAGTTTCGATGACGACGTGCTCTCGTGGATGCACCGGGTGCACGACGCCGCTAGCGCCGTCCGCGCAGTGGAGGCGGCGCGAACTGGTGGTATTGCCGCGTTTTCACTCGACCTGATTTTTGCGACTCCCGAGCGGTTGGCGCGGGACTGGGAGCGCGATCTCCAGCAACTCATCGCACTCGCCCCGGATCACGTGTCGCTGTACGGACTGACAGTCGAGCCACATACGCCGCTGGGCCGATGGCATGCGCGCGGCGAAGAAGCGGAGGCGCCCGAAGAACGTTACGAGCGCGAATTTCTCAGCGCCCATTCACAACTCGTCGGGGCCGGTTTCGAGCACTACGAAGTCTCCAACTTCGCGCGGCCGGGACGACGGGCGCGTCACAACAGTGCGTATTGGCGAGGCGTGCCGTATCTGGGACTCGGCCCGTCAGCACATGGCTTTGATGGCGCGACTCGACGATGGAACATCGAGGCGTTTGCCGGTTGGCAGCGCGCGGTCGAGGTGGGAAGCGATCCAGTTGGCGGTGAGGAAGGCCTCACTCCGGCGAACAGGACGGCGGAGACAGTGTATCTTGGTCTGAGAACCGTAGACGGGCTTCTGATCGGCGCCGAGGAGACGGAGCGTGTTTCGGCATGGGAGCGCGCTGGCTGGGTTGAGGTGATCCGACGTGAAGGGCAGAGCCGGTTGGTCTGCACCGCTGAGGGGTGGATGCGCCTCGATGCGCTTGCCGCCGACTTGACAGCGTTTCGAAGCCCCTCGTAGGCTTGGTCTTATGGCACGGGATATGGTGAGCAGCGGCGAACTCTCCGAGCGGGAGCGGCAGGTGTTGGAAGCGGTGATTCACAGCTACGTGGCGACGGCGGAACCTGCCGGCTCACGCACGCTGTCACGCCGCTTCGGCCTGGGCATTTCGCCGGCCACCATCCGCAACACGATGAGCGATCTCGAAGAGAAGGGATTTCTCTTCCATCCCCATACGTCGGCTGGCCGTATTCCCACGGACAAGGCATACCGCACGTACGTCGATTCGCTCATTCGCGTCGACCCCCTTTCGGGTGAGGAGCGCCGCCGGCTGGAGGCCGAGATTAACGGCAGCGGCTCGGCCATCGAAAACATTCTGCGTCGTGCCGCGCAGTCCCTCGGGGTCCTCACGCAGGAGCTGGGCGTCGCGCTCGGACCGCGTCTCGATCGCGCGACGTTGCGCCAAGTCGAACTGGTGCGCGTGTCCTCCGAGCGCCTGCTGATGGTACTCAGCCTGAGTGGAGGCGCGGTCCGAACGATCTTCGTCGAAGTGCCCGGCGTCATCGCTGACGACGCGCTCGTCGGCGTGACCATCGTGCTGAACGAACGCCTGGCCGGATTGACGCTGGAGCAGGTACGCACCTCGCTCTCGTCGCGGTTGCGCGATGTGGCCACCACGCCGGAAGCCGCGGAACTGCTCAATATCTTCGTGCAGGAGGGGGATCAGGTCTTCGGCCGCGCGGCTGCCGATCCTCTCGACACGGTGGTACTGGGGCAGACGTCACTGTTGGCCGATCAGCCCGAATTCGCGAGTGGGGAGCGGCTGCGGCAGCTCATCGAGCTCACCGAGACGCGGCAGCAGCTGGGGACCCTTCTGGGCGCCAGATCTGCCGGTCCGGGGATCTCGATCACCATCGGCAATGAGCACGGCGACCCCAAACTCGAGCCGTTTACAGTGGTCACCGCCGAGTACCAGGTGGGAAGCCTGAGCGGTGTCATCGGCGTGATCGGCCCCACGCGCATGCCCTACGACAAGGTCATCGCGTTGGTGGAGCACACGTCGCGACTGGTGTCGGACCTCCTCTGCTGACATCGCCCACGCCGGAGGCCCTCTGCGGGTCCGGCTGGGTTAGCTTTCACCAATCCGTTCCGCCGGCCGCCGCTCCCGCAGTTGGGAGCGCGTGGCGTCCGGCCGATTTTTGCAGCATTCGCATCACACGACTATGGCCGACTTTTACGCGGTTCTTGGCGTACCGCGCGACGCATCCGAAGACGACATCAAGAAGGCGTATCGACGCCTGGCGATGCAATGGCACCCCGATCGCAACGGTGGGTCCAAGGAAGCCGAGGAAAAGTTCAAGACGATCACCGAAGCGTACGACGTGCTGAGGGATCCGCAGAAGCGCGCCGCCTTCGACCGGTACGGCGAGGCCGGCCTGCGGGGCAGCGGCGGGCAGTCGGCGTATGAACACGTCGATCTCTCCGATGCGCTCAATATCTTCATGCGCGACTTCGGTGGCTTTGGCGACCTGTTCGGCGGTGCGGCGGGCGGTCGACGCTCGGGCCCGCGCAGCGGATCCGACATCAAGCTGCCTCTCCCGCTGACGCTCACCGAAGTGGCGACGGGGGTGGAGAAGACGGTTGTGCTCAAGGTGCTCGAGGGGTGCGATAAGTGCGACGGGTCGGGCGCCGAGCCCGGGACGAAGCCGCAAACCTGTGGCACCTGCGGCGGCGCCGGCGAAGTGCGTCGCGCCCAGCGCTCGTTCTTCGGGCAGTTCGTGTCCGTGGCGCCCTGTCCGACCTGTGCCGGTGAAGGCGTCGTAGTTTCGTCGCCGTGCAAGAAGTGTCGCGGCGAAGGCCGTACGCGCGCAGAACGCACGCTCAAGATTCAGGTACCGCCGGGGGTCGCCACTGGGCAGTACATGACGTTGCGCGGCACCGGCAACATCGGGCCGCGCGGCGGCACGCGTGGCGACGTGCTGGTGGTCTTCGAGGTCGAAGATGATGAACGCTTCGATCGCGACGGGGAAGACCTGTTCTGCGAGGCGTTGGTCACCTATCCGCAGCTCGTATTCGGCGCTGAGATCCGCGTGCCAGGGCTGGTCAGCGAGATGTCGCTCCGTGTGCCCGCCGGCACGCAGAGCGGGACCATTTTCCACATGCGTGGTAAAGGTTTGCCGCGTGTGAACGCCTCCGGGGTGGGCGACCTCCACATCAAGGTGCAATTGTGGACGCCGCAGAGTGTCGAGGGAGACGAGAAGCAGTTGATCGAGCGTCTAGGGGCCATGCAGGGGCAGGCACCTGAGCGTCGGGAAAAGGGCTTCTGGTCGAAAATGAAGGAGGCGCTCGGTGCCTGAGCAGGCGACGGGCGCCAGCGAGCGCTGGATCAGTGTGCGCGTACTCCCGGGAGCGGGCGCACCTGCACGCGAGGCATGCATGGCCGCGCTGTTCGAAGTAGGAGCGCAGGGGGTGCACGAAGATGGTGCGTCGCTCGTGACGCACTTTCCTCCCGGCGTGGACCTCGAACAGGTACACCGCGTCATCACCGAAGCCGACGAGCTTGCGACGATCGAAACGTCGCCGGTGCCGGATATCGACTGGAGCGAAGCGTGGAAGTCGCGCATCGGCTCCCATCAGCTGGGCGCCTTGACGGTGACCCCGCCGTGGCTCGCTGAGGGGATGGATCCGGCCACGACGATTGTGATCGAGCCGGGCATGGCCTTCGGCACGGGTGAGCATCCCACCACGCGCGGCGTCGTGCGGCTGCTTCCGGCCCGGTTGGCCGGGGGCAAGACCGTCGCCGATCTCGGCGCCGGGAGCGCGGTGCTCGCGATCGCGGCGGCCAAACTCGGCGCCGCCCGCGTGTATGCCATCGAACTCGACGGCGACGCCATTCCCGACGCCGAACAGAACGTGCAGCGCAACGGCGTCGCACACCTCGTGCACGTGTTCGAGGGGGACGCGGGCGCGTTGCTGCCTCTGGTGGCACCGGTGGATATCGTGCTGGCGAACATCATTTCGTCGGTGCTCATCGAACTGATGCCGGTGATCGGTGCGGCCCTACTCGAGGGTGGCAGTGCGATTCTGAGCGGCATCCTGCTCGAGGAGCGGGCGACGATGCTCGAAGTGCTCGCGGTGCACGGGTGGACCGTCCTCGAAGAAGACGCGGAGGACATCTGGTGGTCGGTGTCGATCGCGAAGGCGTAGCGGCCGGGCGACCGCAGTTCGTCACGGCGGACCCCTTCGCGCCGGGGGGGACTGTCGTCCTCGACGAATCCGCCGCGCGCCACATGCGGGTGCTCCGGCTTGGGGCGGGCGCTGTGGTCGGCATTCGCGACGGGCAGGGGGCGATCGGCGCGGGTCAGTTGGTCCTCCTCACCAAATCACAGGCGCATATCGAGATCACCGAGGTCAGCCGGATTGAGCCGTTGCCCGCCGTGCACCTGCTGGT
>JAIXTI010000107.1 GCA_027484025.1 bacterium | reverse complement strand
GCGGTGGCGATACCACCGACAGCGCGTGGATTCCGGGCCTGGGCGCCATCTGGGAGATCGACGGCAACCACCGTCTGTACGGCGGCATCCACCGCGGCTTCGCCCCGCCCAGGGTCGAGGACCTGATCGACAACACCGGCGTCGCCGTCGATGTCGATGCCGAGAAAAGCCGCAATATCGAACTGGGTCTGCGCGGCCAGCTGGGCCGCTTCAGCTACGACCTGACCGGCTTCGATGCCGACTTCAGCAACCAGGTGGCGGTCGGCTCGATCGCCGGCGGCAGCACGCCGCTGGCGCAGGGCGAGACACGCTACCGCGGCATGGAGCTGGCACTCCGACACGAAGGCTACGACGCCGGCTTTGCGCGGCCCTACGCCAGCGCCGCGCTGACCTGGCTGCCGGTGGCCGAGCAGTCCACGACGCTGATCGCGGTCAGCAACGGCGTGGCGATCGCCGGCAGCGGCGCCGGCAAACGATTGCCGTACGCGCCGGAGTTCGGCGCGACGCTGCGCTTCGGCGCCTACATCGGCGATTTCGACGTATCGGTCGAGGGCGTTTTCGTCGGCGATCAATACACCGACTTCGCCAACACCGTCGCTGCCTCGGCCAATGGCCAGATCGGCCGGATCGGCAGCACCACCCTGACCAACATGGCCTTCAACTGGCAGCCGGCCGACCAACGCTTCGGCGTGTTCGTCGCGGTCAAGAACGCCTTCGACCGCCAATACATTGCCGATCGCACCCGCGGCATCCTGCCGGGAATGGGCCGGCAGACGCTGGTGGGCATCGAACTCGACTACTGAACGGCACACGGGCGGCCATTCGGGTCGCTGCGGGAGCGCGGCGCTTACACTGCGCCGCTGTTTCGGACCAAGGACTTCTGATGCACGCCGCTGTCGACACCGTCTGCACCTTCCACTTCACCGCCCGCACCGGCGAGCGCGAAGTTGACTCCAGCCACAGTCGTGGCCAGCCGATGCAGGCGGTGCTCGGCAAGCAGATGCTGCTCGCCGGGCTGGAAACCGCCCTGCTCGGCCGGGCCTCCGGCGAGCGTTTCCAGGTCCGCGTGGCGCCGGCAGATGCCTACGGCGAACGCGATCCAGCAGCACGTCAGCGGGTGCCGCGCAAGCATCTGGCCAAGGTGAACCCGCTGGTCCCGGGCTCGCTGGTACAGCTCACCGACAACGGCACCGGCGCCATCCGCCTGGTCACCGTGCTGAAGGTCGGCATGACCGTGGTCGACATCGATCTGAACCATCCGCTGGCCGGCGAGACGCTGGACTTCGACATCGAGTTGCTGGACATCCGCGCCGCCAGCGATGCCGAACGCCGCAGCGGTCGCGTTGATGCCGCCGCAGCGGCCTGAAGAGCCTACCGCCATGTCCGAACCCACCGGCAAGCGCACGCATTTCGGCTACCGCGATGTCGATGCCGACGAGAAACCGAAGCTGGTCGATCAGGTCTTCAGCTCGGTCGCCAGCCGCTACGACCTGATGAACGACCTGATGTCGCTGGGCATCCATCGGCTCTGGAAGCGCTACTTCATGAGCCTTGGCGCGTTCCGGCCCGGCGAGCGCGTGCTGGATCTGGCCGGCGGCACCGGCGACATCGCGCTGGCGGTGGCGGATCGGGTCGGCCCCAACGGCCAGGTGCTGCTGTCTGACATCAACGCCGGGATGCTCGGCGTCGGCCGCGATCGGGTGATCGACGCTGGCCGCGTTGACCGAATCGACTGCGCACGGATCAATGCCGAGGCCCTGCCGTTCCCGGACCGCAGCTTCGACGCCGTGACCATCGCGTTCGGACTGCGCAACGTCACCGACCAGCCTCGCGCGCTGCGCGAGATGCATCGCGTGCTGAAGCTGGGCGGCCGCGCCCTGGTGCTGGAGTTCAGCGCCGTCAAATCCGCGGCGCTGGCCAAAGCCTACGATGTCTACTCCTTCCAGGTACTGCCCCGATTGGGCGCCGCCGTCGCCGGCGACCGCGAGGCCTACCAGTACCTCGCCGAATCGATCCGCAAACACCCGGATCAAGCCACGCTGGAAGCGATGATGCAGGGCGCAGGCTTCGGCCGTACCGACGTGCACAACCTGCTGAACGGGATGGTCGCGATCCATCGCGGCTGGCGGGTGTGACGGGCCGATCCACCCTTGCGGTCGGGCCGTAGCCTTACACCGGCAGGGTCGCGTCCTCTCAACGTCGACGGCACCAGCCTAGTGTGGTGTCCCAGAAGTTCCTTCACTTATTTCCGCGTCTGCGGCCCCGAGGCTGCGTTGCTCGGCGTCGCTGTAGCGCTGCTACAGCTTCCTTCTCGCGCCTTGCCTCGAGACCACAGCCATCGGAAATAAGTCGAATTACTTTTGGGACACCACACTAATTCCGATGGATTCCGGCCTCAGGCAAGCGAGAGGGCGTCGGTTGGCATCCTGATCCCGAGGCGATGTGCCAACCACAACGGGCGGTGGCGATGTCGGCGCGCCGGGCGACGTCATCACCGCGCAATGGCGATGACGCGCAAGGCCGCAGTCCGGTCGAAACACCCGGCAACAACGCGAGGGGGTTTCGGGACAGCTCATGAGCGGTTGTTGTTGCTGATTCCCGGACAGCCGCGGGAGAATCCGCGACCGCACGCACTCCAGGGGAAATCGATGTCCATTCGCGCGATCTGCGCCGCACTAGCGCTAGCCGCGGCCGGTACTGCCGTTGCGGACACGACGCCGCACAACCTCAGTACCGGCAGTTTCTCGCAGGACTGGGCGACGACGACACTGATCACCGCCGACAACAACTGGAGCGGCGTGCCATCGATCATCGGCTATCGCGGCGACGACTTGACGACCGGCACCGGGACCGAC
Source organism: bacterium (assembly GCA_027484025.1). Lineage (GTDB taxonomy): Bacteria > Gemmatimonadota > Gemmatimonadetes > Gemmatimonadales > Gemmatimonadaceae > Gemmatimonas. The sequence continues at coordinate 597 of JAIXTI010000107.1, read as the reverse complement.
CCGCAAACCATCCTCGCCGACGGCGCAGCGACTCCGGTGAACGTCGAGGCCAACGAGACCAACCCGAACGTCTTTGCGACCGGCGGCGTGGCCGAGTTCGATGGCATCGCCAATCCGACCATCGCGCTGAACGGCAGCGCCACAGCCGACGCGCCGCACATCGTGATTCGCTTGAACACCTCGGGCCGGGAAGGCGTCCAGGTGATTTACACGCTGCGCGATCTGGACGGCAGCGGCGACAACGCGGTGATGCCGGTGGCGCTGCAGTATCGCGTCGGCGCCAGTGGCGCGTTTACCAATGTGCCCGCAGGCTTCGTTGCGGACGCCACCACCGGCCCAAATCTCGCGACGCAGACAACCCTGGTCACCGCAGCGCTGCCAGAAGCCGCAGACGATCAGGCCATCGTCGATGTGCGCATCATCACTGCGAACGCCGCCGGCAGCGACGAATGGGTGGGCATCGACAACATCAACGTCTTCAGCTTTCCGATTCCACCCACGCTGGCCTTCGATCCGATCGCCGCCGACGAGGGCAACGCGGGCAACACCACGTTCACCTTCGCGATCACCAAGACCAGCAACGCGCCAGCCACGGTG
>JAIXTI010000171.1 GCA_027484025.1 bacterium | reverse complement strand
GGGAAGCCCCCGCCGTTTCGTCCTGCTGTAGAAGGCTGCGGCTTCAAGCTGCCGCAGCCATCAGACGGTGCTGCCGTGGATCAGAATGACCACTCGGTGGACAGCGCGTAGCGACGACCCAGGATGTCGTAGACGCCAATGCCGACCGTGCCGAAGGGCGGTTCCTTGTCGAACACGTTGGTGATCGAGAAGCGCACCACGCCATTCTCGGCGATGTCGTAGTTCATGCCCAGATTCCAGGTGGTGTAGCTGTCGACGCGCAGGATGTCGCGGGTCTCGATCGTGAAGTTCCGATCGAACAACGCCGAGCTCTGGTAGTTCGACTGCAGGTTGACCGTCCAGTCGTCCTTGTTGACGCCGAAGGAGAACTGATACTGCCGGGTCGAGTTGCCGATTTCGTCTTCCGAGAAGTCCCGGATACCGAGTGCCAGCGTCGACAGTTCCCGCAGGTTGAACGCGGTCGCGCCGAAGTCGTAGGTCCAGCCATCGTCGGTCTGGAAGCGATAGCCCAGCTCGCCGGTGATGCCGCGGAAGTCGACCGTGCTGAAGTTGGCGAAGCCGGTGCGGATGGCCGGGATGGTGGTGTTGTTCGGACCGGCGCCGGCCAGAATCTGACCCGCGGAGGTTCCGCTGCCGATGCGATTCAAGCGGCGGCAGAACTCATTGCCGTTCAGCGGATCAGCGCGGTTGAAGTTCGGATCGTCATAGCAGAGGTTGGCAATCTGCGTGCCGCTCAGCGAACCGATTGCATCGCGGATGTCGATCTCGACGTAGTCCACCTGCAGGCTCAGGCCCTCGATGAACGACGGTTCCCAGACGAAGCCGAAGGTGCTGGCCTTCGAGTCTTCATTGCGCAGACCCGGATCACCGCCGGTGACGCCCTGCTGGGTGGCACCAACGATGGTCGACTGGAAGTTGGTCAGCGTCTGACCTTGACCGACCAGGCCGATCGAGCGGAACAGGGCCTGACAGTTCTCGAAGCGCGGCGAGCCGGGGCCAGCAGCAGCACCCGGGGTGGCCGGCTGGCTGATGAAGCGACCGTCGCAGGGGTCATTCAAGCTGAAGAACGCGCTGGAGATCGGCGTGAACAGCTCGGTGATCGACGGTGCCCGCAGTGCGCGGGTCTGGTTGCCGCGCAGGACCAGGTCGGCAATCGGACGCCACTGCACACCGAAGGTCCAGGTGTCGAAGGAGCCGTTGACGGTGTTGTCGACCCGGCGGCCCTTGGCCTCGACGTCCAGGCTGTAGAACAGCGGGATTTCGTTCTGCGAACCGATCAGCGGCAGACGGAACTCGGCAAAGAACTCGTCGGTGCTGAACTCGCCACCGTTGGCACCGATCGGCACCGCACGGCCAAGGCCGGCGCGCTGGAAGGCATCCGGCGTGAACTGGCCTTCTTCCTTGCGGTACTCATAACCAAGGTTGAAATCGACCGGACCCGCCCAGTATTCGAACAGCGTGCCGCCAACGTTGGTGTTGATGACGGTCTGCTTGAGCAGCGAATTGGCCTTGGTGCGGCCGGTCACGTAGTTGCGACCCTCGACTGAGGTGCGACCTTCGCCGAACAGGTCGATCGGCCGGCAGTTCGGATCGGCCACCGGAAGCAGGCCACCCGCCACCGTTCCGATTCGGCCGGTCGGATCGCAGACAATCTGGCCCGCAGCGTTGCGCGTCACGTTGACCGCGTTGAGGAAGTTCTGCTGGTTCAGGACGGTCTGGAAGTTGTCGGCATCGCTGCGACCGTAGGTCACCGAGGTGTCCCAGACGTAGTCGTAATTGCCGATGGTGAAGTCCAGCGTGCCACCGAACACCGCGCGATACAGCTGCGTTTCGGTGCTGGCGTTGTTCTCGACCAGATCCCGCGAGGCGCGCGAGACGCGGAACGAGGTGATGCCGTTGGCGGCCAGCACCGAACGCGCCTGGTCGGTCAAGCGCGGATCGGTGGACGCGAAGGTCAGCGGCGAGCTGTTGCCGCCGAACTGGGTCGCGTTGAAGATCGGCTGATCGACAATCTCGGTGCCCTTCGACTTGAAGTACATGCCTTCGAAGTAGGTGCCGAAGTTGTCGGTGCCCTGGAAGCTCGCGGTGCTGTACAGATTCGCGCGATCGAGGTCCGAGGTGATCTGTCCGGTTTCAACCAGGTAGAGGCCATCACCGCCCGCGGCATCGGTGTTGCCGAAGGGGACGCCCGGGTTGTACGGAATGATCTGGCCGTTGCTGTCGAACTGCAGCAGGGTCCGACCGTTGGCGCCAAAGCCCAGCGGCAAGCCACCACCGTTGGGCAGCAGCGGCAACGCGCCGCCGGTGGTCGGGAACAGCAGGCCACCGTAGGTCAGCTGCGACAGACGGCGGTTGAAGAACAGCACGGCATTCGGGATGCCATCGCTGCTGCTGGTGTTGAACGGGATGTCCGGATTGGCGCGGCCGTCATTGGCCGGCGTACGTCCCGGCTGCAGACCCAGGGCCGTCGCCAAGGGGTTGACCCCGAACAGGATCCCGCGGTTGAAGACATCGCGCTCGGTCTGCAGGACCCCGGCGGAGGTGTCCACCGCACCGGCCAGCGTGAAGTTGCCGCGGCCATCGGCGAAGTTGGTGCCCCACAGCACGCGGCCGTTGAAGCGCTCGTTGTCGCCGTACTGCGTGGCGCCAATGGTGGTGCCGACTTCCAGACCTTCGTAGTCGCGACGCAGGATCACGTTGACGGTGCCGGCGATGGCATCGGAACCGTAGGTCGGCGCACCGCCGACGGTCAGGTTGTCGATCCGCTCGACCAACTGGGTCGGGATCGCGTTCAAGTCGACCTGCAGACCGGCGCCGGCCGGGCCGAAGATCGTGACCGGGTTCGACGACACGAAGCGGCGGCCGTTGACCAGGGTCAGCGTGCGGTTCGAGCCCAGACCGAAGCGGTTGACGAAGTTGACGCCGGCGCCGAAGGAGGCCTGGCCGCCTTCCGGGGTGACGCCAATTCCGAAGCCCGGGATTTCATTGAGCGCGTCGGCGACGTTGGTCAGGCCGCGCTTTTCGATGTAGGCCTTGCCCACCGAGATCGCCGGTTCCAGCGTGTCGTAGCCCGCGCGCTTGATGCGCGAACCG
>JAIXTI010000123.1 GCA_027484025.1 bacterium | reverse complement strand
CTCGTCAAGTGCACGGCGTTTCTCGCCGACCTCAAGGAGTGGCCGGCGATGAACGAGGTCTATCGCTCGTACTTCAGCAATGGCAAGTACCCCGCGCGCGCCGCTGTCCAGGCCACGCTGCTCAATGGCGCGCGGGTCGAGCTCGAGTGTACCGCCGCCGCACGGTAACGTCCGTGCGGCACGGCGGCTGATGTCGCGCTACTCTTCGCCGGCGACGTTGTCGATGTTGTAGCCGAGGGCGCGCAGTTTGCTGCCCATCTCTTTGCGCTCCACCGACTTGGTGTACGCTTCGTCGGGCTCGATGGTCTTGCTCTTGACGAGATTGAGCAGCGCATCGTTGAGCGTCTCCATCCCGAGCTTCTTCTGCGTCTGGATGATGTTGGGAATCTGCACCGTCTTCCCTTCGCGAATGAGCGCGCTGACGGCCTTGTTCACCAGCAGAATTTCGCGCGCGGCCACGCGGCCGCCGCCGATCTTCTTGCACAGCGTCTGTGAAATGACGCCCTTGAGCGACTCGGCGAGCATGATGCGGATCTGGTCCTGACGGTCGGCCGGGAACTGATCGACGATACGGTTGATCGTGCTGGCCGCCGTGCTCGTGTGCAGCGTGCCGAACACGAGGTGCCCGGTTTCGGCCGTCTCGAGGGCAATGGCGATCGTTTCGAGATCGCGCAACTCACCCACGAGGATGATGTCCGGATCTTCGCGCAGCGCGGCACGCAACGCGCTCTTGAACGACTGCGTGTGCACTCCCACCTGACGCTGCGTGATGAGGCACTTCTTGCTCTTGTGCACGAACTCGATGGGGTCTTCGATCGTGATGATATGATCGGAGCGCGTGCGGTTGATGAGATCGACGAGCGCGCACAGCGTCGTCGACTTGCCTGAGCCCGTGGGGCCCGTGACGAGTACGAGGCCCTTGGTGAGATGGCAGAGCGCCTGCACCTCGGGGGTGATCCCCATTTCGTCGACGGTCACGGTGTTGCTCGCGATCGTACGCGTCACCGAGGCTACGCCGTACCGGTCACGCAGCACGTTTACGCGAAAGCGGGATACGCCTTCGATTTCGTGCGCGAAGTCGGTGTCCCACTGCTGATCGTACTCGCGCTTGTTCTTCTCCGGCATGATGGAGCGCATCATCGCCGTGATCGATTCATTGGAAAGCGGCGGCTCGTCTTCGAAGCGCAACAGGTCGCCGCCCATGCGGAAAATGGGGGGCTCGCCCACACGCAGGTGCAAGTCGGCGGCACCGCGCGAGACTTGCATGCGCAGCAGGCGCTCCAGCGCGTCCTTGGCTTCTTCGTTCGAATTGAAGGGGCCGAACGGCGCGTCTTCCTCACGCTTGCGCAGCGGGGTCGGCTCCGGTGCCGGCGTGCCGGCGCTTGGACGGTCCGCCCACTGCCGAATGCGAATGCGCAGGCGATCCGGGTCGGGCTCCTGCTGTACCAGCCACTGCTTGCCGTTCCACGCGTACATGAACTTGATGCCGCTGCCAGCGACAATCGCCTGCCGATCTTCCGGCGTGGCCATCTCGCTGACGAGCGCGAGCACCTGCGACTGTGTCAGCACCTGCGAGCTCACCTGCAGCAAGCCCGTCGGCGTGATACACCGAATGGGAGCGTCGGTCTCGAGGACAATCTGGGAAGCAGTGCCTGCTTCCAGGCGCGGCAGGACCTTGTCGAGTTGGGGCACGCTGTTACGGCAATGGCAAGTGAGTCAGACAGTCGGCCCGCGAGACCGTTACGGCGTCGGAACGGCGAGGGAATTTGGGCAGACCACGGACATGACGAGCCAAGGGGGGGCGGGGAAACGGCAGGCAGCCGACGGTGCTGCGCCCCTGCCATCGGTGGTTCCTGCCGTCCGCCGTCTCGGCGTGGTCCCGCGGCATCGCGCCGAGACGGCAGGCGGCAGGGCTCTAGACGGCAGGAACGCAGTAAGACTGCGGTGGCTGCGCCCCTGCCATCGGTGGTTCCTGCCGTCCGCCGTCTGGGCGTGGTCCCGCGGCATCGCGCCGAGTACGGCAGACGGCAGGGATCTAGACAGCAGGGGCGGAGAAACGAACCTACCCGCCCAGCAACGCCGGCCCCATCGCCGCCGTGCACAGCAGCCCGAGCACCGTCATCACGGTGCGCAGCCGCCCGTTCCAGGGCGGCAGCAGCCCGGCCCGCGACGCCGACACGTCCCACGCCAGCTGCAGTACGCTCGACACCACCACCATGCCGTAGCCGGCAAGCAGGTCGACCTGCGGCACCATGGCCAGCAGTCCCACCACCGACGGCATCGCCGCGAGGATGAGACGCCCGAGATTGGGGGCGTGCGGGGCCCGCGCCAGTTCGGCCCCCCATCGCGCCCCGCCGAGAAAGCTGAGCGTGAGCGCCGTGTACATGAGGAACACCACCTTCGCCGACTCGGCGTACTCGCCGCGCTGATACACGATGACGAGGCAGGTGAGGAACGGTACGAGCCCCGACAGGCTCACGAGCCACAAGGCGCGGGAGGGCATGGGCGACGGCGCGGGCACTGCTGCAGGCGGTTCGATGGGCGACATACAAAAAAGCTGCACGGTTATGGCGCCGCATGGAATCGGGCGGTAGTCTCCCGCCATGCCATCCACAGCCTCCCGCCTGTCCGTTTTCACGGAATCCGTCATTCGCGGTACGACGCGCCTCGCCAACCAGCACGGCGCCATCAATCTGTCGCAGGGCTTCCCCGACTTCGATCCGCCGGAGGTGCTGCTGGAAGGGCTCGAGCGCGCCACGCGTGGACCGTTTCACCAGTACGCCGTCACGTGGGGCGCCCCGCGCTTCCGGCAGGCGCTGGCGAAAAAGATCAGTCACTTCACGAAGCTCGACGTCGATCCCGATCAGCATCTCGTGGTGACGTGCGGCAGCACCGAAGCGATGATGGTGGCGATGATGACGGCGTGCAATCCGGGCGATAAGGTCATCGTCTTCTCGCCCTTCTACGAGAACTACGCCGCCGACGCGATTCTCTCGGGCGCGGAACCGATTTACGTGCCGCTGCACCCGCCCGGCTTCGGCTTCGACGAAGACGACTTGGCGAAGGCGTTCGCGCAGCGTCCCAAGGCCATCGTGATCTGCAATCCGTCGAACCCCAGCGGCAAGGTGTTCACGCGCGATGAGCTGATGACGATTCTGAAGTACGCCGAACAGTACGATACGTGGGTCATCACCGATGAGCCGTACGAGCACATCATCTACGCGCCGAACGAGCATGTGTATTTCAATACGCTCCCCGGGGCCTTCGAGCGCACGATCACGTGCAACTCGCTGAGCAAAACGTACTCCATTACCGGATGGCGCCTGGGCTATGTGCACGCGCCGGCGTCGGTGATCAATCAGGCCAAGAAGGTGCACGACTTCCTCACCGTCGGCGCCGCGGCGCCGCTCATGGAAGCGGCGGTGGGTGCCCTCGAGTTGCCGCCGTCGTACTACGCGGGGCTCACGGAGATCTACACCGCGAAGCGCGAACTCTTCCTCGATATTCTGCGCACGACGGGGCTCCCCTTCACCGAGCCACAGGGCGCGTACTACGTCATGGTCGACATCAGTGCGCTGGGCTTTGCCGACGACACCGCCGCGAGCGAGTGGCTCATCAAGGACGTGGGCGTGGCGGGCGTGCCGGGGTCGAGTTTCTTCCGCGAGCCGGTCAAGCATCTCATTCGCTTTCACTTCGCCAAGCGTGAGGAAACACTGCGCGCGGCGGGCGAGCGTCTGGGGCAGCTGAGCGTGCGGGCGAACGCGGGGCGCTGATCGTGAAGCGTCGGGTGGATGGGATCATGCGGTTGCCTGCGCTGCTCGCTCTGCTACTCGCGACACCTCTGCCCGCATCGGCTGCCCGCGTGCAGCCTCCAGCAGGGGCGACTCCAGCGGCGCCGGTACCGCTGCACGCGCTGCTCGACAGCACCGTGCGTCCTCGGCTGGCACAGATGGCCGACAAGTTGTTGGCGGCCGAACGAACGCTGGTCATCGATGGCACGCCGGCGTTCGGCGGGGGAGACAAGTTTCTGCCCGGCAAGATCGCGATCGGGTTGGCGCACCTCGCCGTCGACGCGCCCGCCGGTAGTGCGCAGCGTGCACGATGGGTTGCGGGGTTCCGCCGCATGGCGGCACTCACGATCGACGATGCCAACGACACGTGGGGCGCGTATTACACCCTGGCGGCACTGCTACGCCTGCAGCGCGCCGGCCTGCTGGCCGATGCCGTAGACCCCGAAACGCTGGCCAAACTGCGGACGCGCCTCGATTGGCGCGCGTTCGTGCGCGTCCCCGAGTACTCGCTCGTCAATCTTCCCACCAACTACTACGGCGTCGCGTTCAGTATCGCGCGGTTGCGCTACCTGCTGGGATGGGAAGATGTCACCGGTAGTGAGGCGCTCCTGGAGCGCACAATCGACCACTATCGGCGCTTCTCTGGACGCTACGGTTTCTCCGACGAAACCGACGGCGAAGGGCGCTTCGATCGGTACAGCATTCTGCTGATTGGTGAGATCTGCCAGCGGCATCTCGAAACGGGCTTGCCGGTGTCGGCCGAATTGCGTGGCTGGCTGCGCGGGGCGGTCGATGTGATTCTGCCGCGCCTGACCGCGAGCGGCGAAGGCTTCGATTTTGGTCGCAGCATTGGCCCTTACGGTGAAACGGCCTTTCTCGAAGTGCTGGCCGCGGCCGCCGTGTTGAAGGTGCTGTCGCCGGAGGAGCAGGAGATGGCGTATGCCTACCAGGTCCGTGCGACGCAGCGCTACGCCACGTTCTGGTACGACCCGGCCATGCAGTCGGTCAATCTCTGGGAGAAGGGGCGCACCACCGACGGCTATCGCGGCAAGCATCGCATCCTCGGCGAGAATCTCAGCCTGACGCATCAGCTGCTCTACACGGCAGACCAGTGGGACGCATTGGGCTATCGCACACGCGTGCCGTCGCCCGCGTACGACGGGTGGTTGCGTCGCCGCCAGCCGGACTCGCTGACCTGGTTCGCCCGCGGCGAGTATGACCGCGCGCTGTTCACCCGTCGCGATGGCGACCGGGTCATCAGTCTGCCGGTGGTCAACGGCGGCGGTGGGCAGCACGCACACACGCCCTACTATCCCATTCCGTTCGTGCCCGGACTGGTCGCCGGGGTGCCCGAATACACGTTCCCCATGTTGGTGCCGTCGGTCCGGCGGGCGTCGGTCGCGGCGGACGGTGCGCCGCGCATGCTGATGCCGCTGGCGTATCATCGGAACGTCGAGTGGGGACGGACCGGCGCACGGTCGTATCTGCAATGGCAGCAGTCTATGCTCGACCTGGTCGGCGGGCGCTCACCCACACCCGACAGTAGCGGCCAGGTCCAGACGCGATACGACTTCGCCCCCGGGGAGATCGGCCGCGAGGATCGGTGGTCGTCCGCGCAGTGGAACGCGAGCGACAGCATCGTAGTGGCGTTTGCCTCATTTGATTCTGTCGCGATAGTGCGTCAAGAATCGCCGTCAGAATGGCATTTTGAGTTCACCGGTGGTATTGCACGCCGCTTCTCGGTGGCGGGGTACGCGGCCTGTACCGTACAACCGCTCGGCGGCCCAAGCGTGTATCGCACCCCCGTGGGTGCCCATCGCTCGCTGATTCGCTGCGCGCAACCGTGGCGCAGCCCCGTGCAGACGGTGCGCTGGCGATTGACCTACAACAATGGCGGGTCGTAAAGCATTGTAGTACATTGACATAGTACAATTAAGCATATTGACAATATCAATGCGCGCGCCCTATCCTCGCGCATGCGAATCGACCACGCCACCGCCACGCCGCTGTATCAGCAGATCGCCGCCGAAATCCGGCGGCAGATCGTGGAGGGGCAAATCGAAGTGGGTACCCGTCTACCGCCGCATCGTGAGCTCGCCGTTCAGCTCGGCGTGTCGCTCATGACGATCAACAAGGCGCTCTCCGGGCTGGTCAACGAGGGAGTGCTCATCAGCCGGGTTGGCTACGGCACAACCGTCGCCGTGCGTCCTGCGGCGTTGGCGGTCGCGTCCCCGCTTGCCGGCGCGGCCACGAAAGCCGGGGGCCCGGCGCTCGGCTTCGTACTGCGCGATCTCAACTCCCCATTCTTCTCCTCCGTCGCGAAGGCCTGCGAGGCGCACGCCCATTCCCGTGGCTACGCCATGCTCGTGCTCTCGACGGGGAACGTCGCCGAACGGGAAGACGGACAGCTTCGGCGCCTGCTGGCCGCCGGCGTCGAAGGGCTGGTGGTGGTCAGCATGAGCCGCACCACGTACCGGCTCAGCGATTCGCTCCTCGAACTCCGCGATCGTGGTTTCCCCTTCGCGATGGTGTCGTTCACCGTCGGGCAGGGCGTGCCGTATGTCGGCACCGACCTCGAAGCGGCAGGCACGCTCGCGGCGCAGCACCTGGTAGCTATGGGGCGTCGGCGCTTCGGGTATATCACCGACCGCTTCGGCTCGCTCTCCGGCGAGGCGCGCTCCGCCGCCTATCGACGCGCCATCGCCGATCACGGATTCCGTGTGCACGATGCGCATGTCTTCGAATATCCGTTCGAGGGGGAATGGAACGACTTCCGTTCGGGACGCGAAATCGGCCTGCATATCGCGGCGCAGACCGACCGTCCCGACGCGCTGTTCGTCTTCAACGATCTTGGCGCGCTCGGACTCATCGACGGCCTCACCGAACGCGGCGTGCGCGTCCCGGAAGACATCGCCGTCGTGGGCTACGACGGCATCGCCATGGGGGCGCAGTCCCCCGTGCCGCTCACCACGGTGCAGCAACCGGTAGACCGCATTGGTCAGCGGTCCGTGGATGCCGTGCTCGCCCAGCTCGCGGGTGAACGCTGGGACTTTCCGGATGTACTCCCCCCGGAACTCGTAGTGCGTGTGTCGAGCGGCGCGCCGCCGCGCATGCGCACGCCCGAAGCCCTTCTGCAAAACGATCCTCCGCGCCCCGTGCGCTCGCTCGCCGAGCACGGCGTGGTCACCAGCGTATGAACGCCATGTCGGCGGGTATGCCGCCTCCTCTCCATCCCAGACACCCCGCCTGATCTCTTCTCCGCTCGACCGCAGGTCCGCAGTACCCTCCCTCCCTCTCCTGCAGTCGCACTCCCTCCCTCCCGGAGCGCGTTTCCGATGAAATGGCTGTTGTTCGTTTTCTCAGCGCTGATGCTGACGACCGTGCCCGTCGCGGCACAGTCAACCGGTCGACTGACCGGCACCGTTCGTGACTCGGCAAGTAGTTCACCACTCCCGGGCACGAATCTCGTGGTCATCAATTCCCGGGTGGCCGGCAGTACGGGCCCCGATGGCCAGTACAACCTGCGGTTGCCGCCCGGCACTTACGTCGTGCGCGCGCAGCGCATCGGCTATAACGCCGTGCAGAAGTCGGTCACGATTGCGGCCGGGCAGACGGCCACAATGGATTTCGTGCTCGCAGGGCGCGCCCTCGAACTCGACGCCGTCGTCGCGGTCGGATACGGCTCGCAGCGCAAGAAAGACCTCACCGGCGCTGTCGCCGTCGTGAACACCGCGCCGCTCGAAAAGACGCCCATCGTGAGCATCGACCAGCTGCTCGCCGGCACGGCGCCGGGCGTGGCGGTCAGTTCGGCCTCGAATGCGCCCGGCGGTGGTATCTCCGTGCGCGTGCGTGGTAATGCGTCGATCAGCGGCAACGCCGAGCCGCTGTATGTGATCGACGGATTCCCGGTGGAGAACGATCTCGAAGGCTCGAGTGTCGGTGATGGTGGGCGCGGGCGGACGGTGCCGGCGAACCCGCTCGTCGCGCTCAACCCCAACGACATCGAGTCCATTCAGATCCTGAAGGACGCGTCGGCCACGAGTATCTACGGTGCGCGTGGCGCGAACGGCGTCGTCATCATTACGACGAAGCAGGGCGCCGGGCAGAAGCCGCAATTCACCTTCGACTACTATGCCGGCCAGCAGGCCGTCACGCGTACCTATGACCTGCTCAATGCGCAGGAGTACATGGACTACGCGAACGAGTGGGCGCGGAACTCGAGCGTGGCCGAACCGTTTCCGGATTCGTTGCGCCGCACGCTCACGGCAGACACCGACTGGCAGGATCAAGTCTTTCGCGCCGCCGGTCTGCAGAGCCTTCAGCTGACGATGCGCGGCGCCAGCGCCGGCAGCGTGAACCGCACGCGCTACGCGCTCTCGGGCGGACTCCTCGATCAGGATGGCGTGGTCATCGGGTCCGGTATCCGGCGCGTGTCCGGGCGCGTCAATCTCACCCAGTCGATCGGCCGCAAGTTCGAAATGGGGGTGAACCTCTCGGGCAGCCGTGTCGCGACGCGTTCGGCAGCCACTGACGGTCAACAGAACCGCGGTGCCGGTGTGGTCTCTGGTGCGTTGCAATACCAGCCGATCCTGCCGGTGCGCCGAGAGAACGGCAGCTACTCGTACATCTTCACCGACATTCCGTCGGTGCTCAATCCGCCGGAAACCCCCAACCCGGTGTCGCAGGCGCTCGACGTGGCGGACAGCCTGTTCGATACGCGCATTCTGGCGAACAGCTTTGCCGAATACGCCATCCGGCCGTCGCTCAAGTTCCGCACGAGTCTCGGTGGTGACTATGCCAACCGTGCGCGTCTGACGTACTTCCCGCGCACGACGCTGCGCGGCTCCGAAGCGAACGGCGAAGCGATTCGCGCCGACGGTGTCACGACGTCGTGGCTCAACGAGAACACGCTCACGTGGCAGACGAGCCGCGACAAGCATTCGCTCACGGTGCTGGGCGGTTTCACCCGGCAGCGGCAGGACCAGGTGAACGAGTCGATCTCGAACTCGCAGTTCGTGAGCGACATCAATGGCTACAACGACATCGGTGCCGGCACGCAGCTTGGCGGTCCCGTTGCCGACTCCCGCCGCCAGGCCTGGACGCTGATGTCGTATCTGGCGCGTGTGAACTGGGGCTACGATGACCGCTTCCTTGTGACCCTTACTGGCCGTCGCGACGGATCGTCACGCTTCGGTGCCGGGAAGAAGTGGGGCGTGTTCCCGTCGGCCGCCGCCGCGTGGCGCCTCTCGCGTGAGTCGTTCCTGCGCGACATCAAACCGCTCGACGAATTCAAGCTGCGCGGCTCGGTGGGTCTCGTCGGCAATCCGTCGATTCGTCCGTACAACTCCCTCGCGCGCCTCGCCCCGCAGAACTACAGCTTCGGCGGTACGCTCGTCGCGGGCTACTACCCGTTTGCGGTGGCCAACCCCGATCTCACCTGGGAGTCCACCCGCGAGCGAAACATCGGCTTCGATCTCGGGCTCTTCGATCGGCTCACCATCACCGCGGATGCGTACACCAAGACGACCCGCGACCTGTTGCTCACCGTGCAACTGCCGATGGAAACCGGCTTCGTGAACGCGCTGCAGAATCTTGGTGCGGTGCGCAATAGCGGTGTCGAGATCGATCTCGGATGGCAGGTGCGAAAGGCGAGTTCTGCCAAGGGGTTCTCGTGGCGCGTGGCCGGCAACTTCGCCCGCAATCGCAACATGGTGCTCGACCTCGGCGGCATTCAGGAGCTGCAGGCACAGTTCGTCACGCAGGATTTCAATCTGCCCGGCTCGCGCATTCTGGTGGGGCAACCCATCGGCACCTTCTTCGGCTTCATCTCCGACGGCATCATTCGCAACGCCGCCGACTCGACCGAATACACCACGCTGAACTTTGCCAATGGTCGTCGCGCGCGGCCCGGTGAACTGAAGATTCGCGACGTCGCGGGGCGCGACTCGCTCGGTCAACTGGTGATGACGCCGGACGGACGCATCACGCTCGATGACCGGACCACCATCGGTGATCCGACACCGCGCTTCACCTACGGCTTCAGCAATACGTTCAGCTGGCGGAGCTTCGAAGTCGTGTCGCTGCTGCAGGGAGTGCACGGGAACAAGGTGCTCAACGTGAACCGTCTCCGCAGCGAGGCAAGCCCGCGCTCGAACGTGCAGCGCGATCGCTACTTCGATCGCTGGACGCCCGAGAATCCCAACGCGCGCTTCCCGGCCATCGGGGAGAATCCGAATCAGGTGGGTACCAACAACTACACCTCCGATCTTCTCGAGGACGGCTCGTTCCTTCGCCTCCGCACGGTGACCCTGTCGTGGGCCATGCCGGAGCAGCTGGTGCAGCGCCGTGGCTTCGCGAGCGCACGGTTGTATCTCACCGGGGCGAACCTGCTCACCTGGACGCGCTACGACGGATTCAATCCCGACGTCAGCAGTGGCGGCGTCGGATCGGCAAATCGTGGTGTGGATATCGGCGCCTACCCGCTCGCGCGTTCGTGGACGCTCGGCATCAACATCGGCTACTGAGGACACTTCGCCATGAAGCGACTTCCCATTCTCGTCGCGTCGAGCGCGTTCGCCCTCGCCGCCTGCAGTGACAGCTTTCTCACGGAACAGCCGATCGATTTCGTCGGCCCGTCCAACTTCTACAACACCGCGGCCGATGCGCTGGCCGCGACGAATGCCGCGTACGCCTCGTTCGTTACACTGCCGTCGCCGCTGTCGAACGACGGCTACTACGGTCGCAATTTCTTCATGATCGTGGAGTACCCGACGGAGGTGGTGACCAATCGCCTCAGCGCCGGCAACGAACGGAGTGTGTTCGACAACTTCAACCCGATCATGAACGCGGCGCACCCGTATCTGCAGACGGTGTGGCAGTCGGCGTACGCGGGAATCAATCGGGCGAACGCCGTGATCACGCGGGTACCGGCGATCGCCATGGATACCACGCTGCGCCGGCGTCTTGTCGGTGAAGCGAAGTTCCTGCGCGCGCTGCACTACTACAACCTCGTCGCGCTCTTCGGCGACGTGCCGGTGCGTCTCGACGAAACGACCACGTTGGAGAATCTGCAGACCGGTCGTATGCGCGCGGACTCGGTGTATCTGCAGATCGCCCGTGACTTGCAGGAGGCGGCGGCGGTGCTGCCGGAGCGTACCGGGTACTCGTCGAACGATTACGGTCGCGCGACCCGTGGCGCGGCGCGCACGCTGCACGCCAAGGCGCTGCTGCAGGCGGCAGCGACTGGCAATGCGCCCGCGAGCGCGGTATCCGATGCCGCCGAGCTGTTGCGGCAGGTCATCCGCAGCAATGAGTACGCGCTCGATGCCAACTATGCGAGCCTCTTCGACGGCACCAACGAGCGCAGCCGCGAGATGATCTTCTCGCTGCAGCATACGCGCGTGGACGGAGCGGGCGGCCGCCTGAGCCAGTGGTTCGCGCCGGCGCCGCGATCGGGATCGGCCGTCTTCCCCGGCGCACTGACGCACTTCTCCGTGGAGTGGCCCTTCCTGCAGTCGTACCATCCCAATGACGTGCGTCGGGCCGGCACGTGGCTGCTGGCGTTCCAACAGGATGGTCGCACGGTCAGCTTCCCGCTGACGCTCCCCACGGTGACCGCCGATCGCAACAACCTCAACAACGGGTATGGTGGTCAGACAGGTGGCCCAGTGCCCCGCAAGTACATCGACTTCGGCGCGGTAGAAGGAGCAGAAGGCATCGACTACGTACTGCTCCGGCATGCCGACGTGCTGCTCATGCTGGCCGAAGCCGTAGGCCCCACCGCCGAAGGCTATGATGCGGTCAACGCGGTGCGTACACGGGCCGGGGTACCGGCACTCGTGAGCAGCCTTCCCGCGCCGGCGTTCCGCGACAGCGTCTTCGTGCAGCGACGGTTCGAGTTCGCCGTCGAAGGGCATGGCGTGTTCGACAGTCGTCGCAACTGGAACTGGGCGCGCGCACGCGTCGAGGCCAACATGGCGCTCACCGGGAGCACGGGCGCGGGCATCAACCGCGCGCCGTTCACGAGCCTGGTGCCCAAGCTCAATGCCGCGCCGATCGGCGATCGGTGGCGGTTGTATCCCATCCCGCAACGCGCCTTCGAGCTCAACCCGACGTTGGGTATTCGTCAGAATCCGGGGTGGTGATGCGATTGATGAACCGAGTCATCCTGCTGGCCGTATCGGCCAGCAGTGTGTCCACGCACGTGCTCGCGCAGGGGGCGCCGTCGTCGACCGCGCTGCGGACCGTGATCTCGCGTGACGAGGCACTGGCACCGCTGCGCGGGGCCGCCGCGCGCCGCGATCCCTCGACGGATGCCGCGATTCGCAAGCTGATGTCCGATGCGGAGAAACAGGCCGCGTTGCCCATGGTGTCGGTTACCGACAAGAAGACCGTGATGCCACCGTCAGGCGACCGTCACGACTATCTCAGCCTGAGTCCGTACTGGTGGCCCGACAGCAGCAAGGCCGACGGGCTGCCATACATCCGCCGCGACGGGGTCACCAACCCGGAGAGCAAGCGCGATCTCGATCAGCCCCGGCTCGCCGCGTTGGCCGAGCGCGTGCAGCTGTTCACGCTCGCGTGGTGGGTGTCAGGTGATGCGCGGTGGTCGAGGCTGGCGGCGCAGCAAGTGCGCACCTGGTTCATCGACCCCGCCACGCGCATGACACCGAATCTCCAGTACGCGCAACTCATTCGCGGGCGTACCGAGGAACGCGGTACCGGCTTGATCGATGCGCGCGGTTTCATGGAGGTAGTCGATGCCATGGGCATGCTGGAGAAATCGGCGGAGTGGACGCCAAGCGACGAGCGGGCGCTTCGCGCGTGGTTCCGTGAGTATCTCACGTGGCTCACGACCAGCTCGATGGGCAAAAAAGAGCGAAACGCGAAGAACAATCACGGGTCGTGGTACGCGGCACAGACGTCGGCCTTGGCGTGGTATGCCGGAGACACGGCGCTCGTACGTGACATCGCGCTGGAAACGAAGGCGCGCATCGGATGGCAGATAGCGGCCGATGGCATGCAGGCGGAAGAGATGGTACGGACGCGCAGCATGCACTACACCGCCTTCAATGCGGAGGCGCTTTCGCGGATTGCCGAGGTCGCACGGCGGGTCGGGGTGGATCTGTGGAGCTATCAGGCGCCCTCCGGCGGCAGTCTTGGCAAGACCGTCTCTCTGCTGGCCAAATACGCCGGCCGCGAGCAGGAATGGCCAGGAGAGCAGATCGACGAGATGAGTCGCACCGATCTTCTGCGCGTGATTGCGCGCGCCAGGCTCGCGCTTGGCAGCAAAGACTACACCGATGCGCTGGAGCGACTGCCGCGCGATGTGGTAGCCAAGGATCGTTCGACACTCTTGTTCCGGGGAGGTCGCTGAGATGCGACATCATTTGCGGGTCATGGTCACCGCAGCTGCCATCAGCGCCGGCATGAGCATGTTCGGCAGTACGCCCTTGGGCGCTCAGAGCGGCGCACATCCCAGCATCTTTCTCACGCGTGCGGAGGGACAGCAGGTTCGCGCCCGCGCTGCCACGGCACCGTTGCTCGGTCGTACGCTCACGCAGGCGAAGGCAACCGTTGAGGCCGCGATGCGCGCGCCCATCGAAACACCGCCGCCCGGTGAGGCTGGAGGCTATTCGCACGAGCGTCACAAGCAGAACTATCGCGAGATGCAGCTTGCCGGGATGCTGTATACCATCACCGGCGACCGGCGGTATGCCAGTTGGGTGGGACGTGTGCTCGAGCAGTACGCCGGCATGTACCCCGCGCTCGGTCCGCATCCGCTCTCGAAGAACCAGGCTCCTGGACGACTGTTTCACCAGTCGCTCAACGAAGCCAACTGGCTGGTGGCCGTCTCCATCGCATACGACTGCGTGTACGATGCCCTCACGCCTGCGCAGCGCACACGGATTGAGCGTGACGTGCTTCGCTCCATGGCCGACTGGCTGTCGGTGCGACAGGCGAAGGAGTTCGACCGCATTCACAATCACGGTACCTGGGCCGTCGCGGCTGTGGGCATGCTCGGCTTCGTGCTCAACGATTCGGCGTACGTCAATCGCGCGCTATATGGCACCAAGGGCGATCGCAGCGGCGGATTCCTTCGCCAGCTGGATGAGCTGTTCTCTCCGGATGGCTGGTACATGGAGGGGCCGTACTACGTACGCTATGCGTTGCTCCCGTTCTTCCAGTTTGCCGAGGCGGTGCAACGCGGACGACCGGCGGTGCGCATCTATGCGTACCGGGACAGCATCCTGAAGAAGGCGCTCTTCGCCGCGGTGAACAGCGCGTTCCCCAACG
The DNA here is from genome assembly GCA_027484025.1 of bacterium. Taxonomy (GTDB): domain Bacteria; phylum Gemmatimonadota; class Gemmatimonadetes; order Gemmatimonadales; family Gemmatimonadaceae; genus Gemmatimonas. The sequence continues at coordinate 56,477 of JAIXTI010000123.1, read as the reverse complement.
GCGTGTTTCCGCCCATCAACGATGCGTCACGCACCATGGCGGTGGATGCGCCAGAGGTGATCACCGCGGTCGATCTGGCGTACGCCCGCTACGGCGCCGATCGCAACCTGCTCGCTGTGGCGCAGCAGCAGGGGAGCGTGTTGCTCAGCGCGGCGGGCGCCGCGGTGGCGACGGATCTTGCGGCGAGTCGCACGCCGCCGGTGTTGGCGTGGCGCAGTGTGGAGTACACCGATGGCGCCAACGGGCAGCGCGGTGGCCACGGCGTCTTGCGCGCAGGGCAGGGACCGCAGGCCACGATGCTGCTGCTCAAGTACGGCGTGCACGGCGAAGGGCATGGGCATTTCGACAAGCTGCACTTCAGCCTGTTCGACAACGGTCGCGAGGTCATCCCCGACTACGGCTTCGCGCGCTGGATCAACATCGAGCCGAAAACCGGTGGTCGGTATCTGCCGGAGAACGACTCGTGGGCCATGCAGACCATCGCGCATAACACGGTGGTGGTGGACGAACGCACGCAGAGCGATTTCGTCGAGAAGGAGTCCGAGAAGCTTTCTGGCGAGCGACACTTCTTCGAAGTCCAGTCGCCGTCGGTGCAGGCCGTCAGCGCCTTTGCGAAGGGGTATTGGCCCGGGGTGACGGCGCAGCGCACGATGCTGCTGCTGCGCGATCGGCGTCTTCCGAATCCGATCGTCGTCGATCTCTTCCGGGTCGTCTCGGAGACGGAGCATCAGTACGACTTCCCCATTCACTACCGCGGCCAGCTCATCGCCACCAACGTGGGATATCAGTTCTTCGGCAGTCAGCGAAGTGCGCTGGGCTCGCGGTTCGGCTATGAGCACTTGTGGAAGGAAGCCGCCGGTCGTTCCGACAGCACCGTGCGCGTCACGTGGCTCGATGGATCACGGTACTACACGGTCAGCACGGCTGCCGCACCGGGGACCGAGGTGATCTATGCCAGAACCGGTGCCAAGGATTCGCTCTTCAATCTGATCGTCGAGCCGATGTACCTGCTGCGGCGTCGCGGCACCACACAGCTGTTCGCGTCGGTGATCGAGCCTCACGGGTTCTTCAGCGAAAGCCTGGAGCGCTCGGAGCAGGCACGGCCACTCGTGACCGGCATCCGCGTGCTCGCGAGCGACGCGGAGGGTTCGGTCGTGGAGCTGACCGGTCCACGCGGACTGCGGTGGCAGGTCTCCGTCACGCATGGTGCGGCATCCCGGACTGCCGCGCGGACGGTGCGCAATGCTGGAAGCAGCTTCACGTTCACCGGCAATGTCCAGGTCACCGGACTCGAGCCCCTTCCCTGATCTCCATGTCTTCCATGTCACACGGACCCTACGCACTCACCGGAAAGGTTGCCCTCGTAACCGGTGGTGCCCGCGATATCGGTGCCGCCGTTGCGCGCACGCTGGCTGCACACGGCGCCACGGTCATGATCAACACCTTGCACAGCGTGGATCGCGCGGAAGCGCTTGTTGGTGAAATTCGCGCCGCTGGTGGCACCGCGCACGTGGTGGCGGGCGACGTCACCGACCCGGCCGCGATTGACGGCATGATCGCTGCCGTGCTCTCACTCACGGGGGCGCGTATCGACATCCTTGTGAACAACGCCGGTGGGCTCGTGGCGCGGCGCACGATGGATGCGATGGACTTCGCATTCTGGCGCGAGGTGCTCGACCTCAACCTCACCAGCGTGTTCGCCGTCACCAAGGCCGTGCTCCCGCATATGCCCGACGGTGGCACCATCGTGAATCTGTCGTCGCTCGCCGCCCGCGATGGCGGCGGCGGCGGCGCCCTCGCGTATTCGGCGGCCAAAGGCGCCGTGCTGACGCTCACGCGCGGCCTCTCGAAGGAGCTGGCGTCCCGGCGCATTCGCGTGAACTGCGTATCGCCCGGGATGATTGCCACCACCTTTCACGACACGTTCACCAAGCCCGAAGTCCGGCAGGCCGTGGCGGCGCGCACGAGCGTGGGACGCGAAGGCACGGCGGCCGATGTCGCCAACGCCGTGCACTTCCTCGCCTCACCGGCGTCCGCGTACATCACTGGCGAGTCGATCGAGATCAACGGAGGACTCTACTTTGTCTGACGCTGTCGTCATGCCGATGCTGCAGCCGATTGCGCGCACGGCCGACCTCCCATGGGAAGTCGTCGGGGGCGGCGTTCGCCGCCAGATTCTTGGGCATCTTGCCGATCTCATGATGGTGCGGGTGGACTTCGATGCGGATGCGGTGGGCGTGGTCCACAGTCACCCACACCGGCAGGCGTCCTACGTCGCCGCCGGACGCTTTCGCGTGACCGTTGGAGAAACGGTGAGCGAACTCGGAGTGGGCGACTGCTTCATCACGGTCGCCAACGTATCGCATGGGGTCGTCGCGCTCGAGGCGGGCACGCTGGTCGATGTGTTCACGCCGCGCCGCGACGATTTTCTCCCCCACCCGTGAGTCTCCCCACGGCGCGGACACCCGTGCGCAACCTGCGCTGGTGGATCATCGGCATGATCTGCCTGCTCACGGTCATCAACTACATCGATCGCCAGACCCTCTCGGTACTCGCGCCCACGATCATGGACGAGTTCGGGATGACGAACGTGGATTACTCGCGCGTCGTCACCACGTTCCTCGCCGCCTACACCATCTCGCAGGTCGTCTCCGGAAAAATTCTCGATCGTATCGGGACCCGTGCCGGCTTCATGCTGTTCGTGGGGATCTGGACCATCGCGTCGATGCTGCACAGCACTGCGCGTTCTGCCGTGCAGTTGGCCGGCTTCCGCTTTCTGCTGGGTCTTGGTGAAGCCGGGAATTGGCCTGGCGCCGCGAAGGCGGTGTCCGAATGGTTTCCGGCGCGCGAGCGCGCGTTTGCCATGGCCATCTTCAACAGCGGTGCCGTCATCGGCGCGGTCATTGCGCCGCCGCTCATCGCGTGGGTGGCACTCACCTTCGGTTGGCGTTCCGCGTTCTTCATTGGCGCGTCGTTCAGTGCCGTGCTCATGGTGCTCTGGTATTTCAACTTCCGGTCACCGTCGGAACATCCGCGCCTGAGCGACGAAGAACGTGCGTACATCGTGAGCGATCAGCCGGTTCATACCGGCGGCGCGCCTCGGCCGTGGTTGGCACTGTTTGCACACCGCCAGACGTGGGCGCTCATCGTGGCGCGGTTCTTCACCGATCCCATCTGGTGGTTTCTGATTTCGTGGTTGCCGAGCTATCTCAAGAACGAGCGTGGCTTCAGTCTGTCGCTTATCGGGATGCTGGCGTGGATTCCGTTCCTGTTCGCCGACGTAGGAAATCTCGTTGGAGGCGGCGCCTCCAGTCTGTTGCTGCGTCGGGGCTGGGCCGTCGACCGCGCGCGAAAGACGGTGATGTTCGCGCACATCGCGCTGGCGCCGCTCGGCGTCCTCGTACTGCTCTCCTCGCAATCCGACGCGGCCGCGCTCACCGCGATCAGCATGATCGCCTTCGGATTTCAGGGATGGATCGTGAATGTGCTGACGCTGCCGAGTGACTGCTTTCCCCGGGCGGATGTGGGCGCGGTCGCCGGGATCGGTGGCGCAGCGGCCGGCACCGCGAGCATGGCGTTCACGTTGCTCGTCGGCTGGGTCGTCGATCACTATTCTTATCAGCCGGTGTTCATTATGGTGGCGATCATGGGGATGGTGGGCGCCACGGGATGGGCGCTCATCATCCGCCGTATCGAACGCGTGCCCGAGTTCGTGGGATCGGCACGCTAACGTTGCAAACGGCCGTTCCCCCGCCCCTGCCGTCTGGGTTCCTGCCGTCCGCCGTCTCGGCGAGAACCCGCGGCATCACGCCGAGATAGCAGACCGCAGCCACACAGACGGCAGGAACGCCGTCCTGTGTTTGTCCCACTCGATCCTCTCTCCCATTCGCCCCATCATGCGCTACCTGCCTGACGCTCGCACGACCCGCACCCTCGATACCGAATCGCTGCGCTCGCACTTTCTTGTCGAGGGCCTTTTTCGGGAAGGCACGGTGCACTGCGAAGTCGTGGATCTCGATCGTGTCGTGTTGGGCGGAGCGGTGCCGCTGCACGAACCGCTGGCGTTGCCCAATCCAGAGGCGCTCAAGGCGGCCTTCTTCTGCGAACGCCGTGAACTGGGTGTGCTCAGCATTGGTGGCGCGGGTACGGTCACCGTCGACGGAGCGATCTACGCGCTCCGTGCGCACGAGGCCCTCTACGTTGGTCGGGGTGCACGCGATGTGCAGTTCGCCAGCGACGACGTAGCGGCGCCGGCGCGATTCTATCTGGTCAGCTACCCGGCACACGCGTCGTACCCCACGGCGCGCATCACACCGGCCGACGCCGATGTCTTGCGACTGGGCGCGACGAGCACCGCCAACCAGCGCGAAGTCCGGCGTTACGTGCATGCCGGCGGCGTGCGGAGCGCCCAATTGGTCATGGGCGTCACCGTGCTGTCTCCCGGGAGTGTGTGGAACACCATGCCGGCCCACACGCATGATCGGCGCAGTGAGGTCTATCTGTATTTCGATCTCCCGGCCGACGCCATGGTCCTGCATCTCGTTGGCGAGCCGACTGAGACGCGGTCGCTTGTCGTGCGTGACGGGCAGGTGGCACTCTCACCGGGGTGGAGTGTGCACGCTGGCTGTGGCACGCAGGCGTACGCGTTCTGCTGGGCAATGGGCGGAGAGAACCAGGACTACGCCGATATGGAGCCGGTGCCGATGACGGTGTTGCGATAACCGCAGTTCCCCCGCTCCTGCCGTCTGTTGTTTCTGCGGTCTGCGGTCTCGGCGCGATGTCGCCGCATCACGCCGAGACGGCGGACGGCAGAAACGACAGAGGGCAGGAGCGCAGCGCGCATCACCGACGCTCAGGGTGAATTCAAGAACCGTTGCGCATCCGCTACCGTCCGTGCCGCGTCTTCCTCGTGCGGCACGTGCCCGAGCTCCGGATAGATGACCAGCTGTGCGTTGGGCAATAGTCGTTGAAAACGCGCCGCGGTCGAGGGCGGAATGAGCTGGTCGCGACCGCCCCACAGCAACAGCGTGGGCGCGGTAATCGTGGCAAGCCTCGCCGTGTCGGCACCCGACGCCATTTGCGCAAAGCGCGCGGGAAGCGCGGCGCGGTTTCCTGCGCGGAGCGTCAGCTCGTAGTAGCGCGTCACCAGGTCGGGCGTCACGCGCGACGGATCGCCGTACACGTTCTTCACGCTCGACTCCACCACGTTGCGCGGCAGAATGCGCGTGAAGATCCACGACAGCGACGGCGTGCGGGCCATGCGGAAGCCAATCGGGACCGACGTTGACGCGAGCGGAAACCCGGCCGGGTCGACGAGCACCAACTTGCGCACGCGCGTGGGATACGCTGCGGCGACTTCCCAGGCGATCTCGCCCCCCAGCGAATTGCCGGCGATGTCCGCGCGCGCGATGCGCAGGGAATCGAGTAGTGCCACGACAAAGCGCGTGTATCGCGTCATGCGATAATCGCTGGCGCTGTCGGGGCCCGTGAGCCCGAACCCCGGCAGGTCCACCGAGATCACCCGTCGTGACCCGCGCAACGCGGCGGACCACCCTTCCCACGTATGCAGGCTGGCGGACGTGCCGTGCAGCAGCAGCACCGGCACGCTGTCGGCAGCTAACCCTTCGTCTCGATAGTGCGCCTGCAGGCCATCCACCGGCCGAAAGCGCGACGGCGACGGGGCCCAACGCATCGAGAGCTCGGCGACGCTCCGGTCTGGCGCGCGTATGGCCAGTGCCGCTACGGCCAGCGCACACGCACCAGCGAGAGCGGGTAGTCGCCAGCGTCTACGGCGCACGCCCATCGCTCGGACGGGCGGGGACTACCCCAGTCACAGGAGACGGCTCGACCGGTGCTGTTGCCGAGAAGTAGAGGGCCGCAAGGACCAACAGGGCGAAGGCGAGCATGGCAGCGCGGGCAGATCGCATCTGACGAATATCGTTCGCTGTTACAGTGCGCGCGATCCCTCGAGCCGGTCGCGCGCGTCTTCCCAAAAACGACGGACCGGTTCGGGGATATCAAAGGTGAGGGCCTGTTGGTAGAAACGGCTCGCGGTCGAAAAATTGCCGGCTCGCTCGTGCAGTAGCCCCATCGCTGCGGGCCAGCCGGCCCAATCACCGAGGGCTCGTTCAAGGCCCGGTCGTTGTGCCTCCAGTTCCTCGAGTGCGACCGCCGCGTGTCCGGCCTCCGCCAGCGCCACCAAACGCGCGAGCTGGATTGCAGAGGTTGGCGTACTGCGCAGCAGGTCGTCGTACACCGCGACGATGCGATCCCACGGTGTGTCGGCGTACGTTGATGACGTCACATGCAGGCAGGCGATTTCCGCCTCCAGATGGTAGCGCGTCCGCCGCGTGCCGGTAGCCGACGCCGCCAGTGCGCGTGCGCCCATCGCGATCGCGCGCTGGTCCCAGCGAGAACGGTCTTGTTGGGCGAGCGACACCACCGCCTCGTCGCTGTTCGCGGGCAACCGTGCACTCGTGAAGTACAGGAGGGCGGCGAGTGCTTGTCCGTCGGCGGTGGCTGTGGCGGGGGATGCGAGGAGCAGGCGAACGAGTCGCAGCGCCTCCCCGCACAGCTCCATCCGCCGTTGCGATTCGTCGGCGGTAGGCAAGTGGCCCGCGGTGAAGATGGCGTACACCACGGCCAGCACGTCATCGAGGCGCGCCACCAACGCTTCCCCTTCCGGCACCACGAACGACGGACGCACGTCATGCAGCGAACGCTTTGCGCGCACGATCCGCTGGGCGACCGCCGACGGTGCGGCACACAACAGGCGGCCGATCTCGTCGACACTGAGCTGTGCGACCGTCTTGAGCGTGAGGGCCACCCGCGACTCGGGGCTGAGCGACGGATGGCAGCACATGAACAAGAGGCGGAGCTGGTCGTCCTCGCCCTCAGACGTGGCAGATGGGTCGGGCGCCGGCGCGCTCTCGAGATGCACGTCGGCGTCGGGTGCGAGGCGCCGCTCCGGCCGAAGACGATCGAGATACCGCCGTTCCGCCACCCGCATCAGCCAGGCCAACGGCTGCTGGGGAGCCCCCTGAAGCGGCCAGCGGCGCGTCGCCGCCACGAAGGCGTCCTGCACCGCATCTTCTACGAGGTCGAGCCGGTGCGTACCAAAGCGTCGCAGCAGCACCGAACTCACGGCGGCGGCGGCCTCGCGAAAACCGCGGGCGTCGTCCAGGATCGCGAGCCCCAAATTGAAGGATGTCGATTCCATCAGCGATGCTGCGTCATCCCTGTGCACGGGACAGATGGGCCACGTGCTCCACCGTTTTCGAAGAGGAAGAAGACCATGGCGAAGTTCATGCTGTTGCTCACCGACGATCCCAGCGAGTATGCCACCATGTCACCGGCTGAGCTGCAGGCCGTGATCGCGCGATACATGGCGTGGTCCGACCGGCTGGGTGCAGAGGGTAAGCTCGTGGGCGGAGAGAAGCTCGCGGACGAGGGGGGAAAGCTGCTGCGAAAGGAGGGGGGCAAGGTCGTGGTGCGCGATGGACCCTACGCCGAGCTCCGTGAAGTCGTTTCGGGGTTCTTCATTGTGCAGGCGGCAGACTACGACGAGGCGGTCGCCATCGCCCAGAGCTGCCCGCACGCGGACTCCCGCGGCAGCATCAGTGTCCGGTGCATCGAGTCGACCGGCTGATCAGTTCGCTGGAGAGATGAATGGGCGGAGACGGCGCAGACCCGCAGAGCGTGGTTACTTCAACGGCAACGCGACCCCGTCAACTCGTTCCAGCACCTTCACCCCCAGCAATTGCGCCAGCGTTGGCGCAATGTCGACTGTGCGTACGAACTGCGACCGCACGCCCGGCGTGACGCCGAAGCCGCTGAACAGCAGCGGGACGTGCGAGTCGTAGTCGCGCGGCGATCCGTGTGACGCGATGTTGCCGCCCCACGTGGAGAGCGGGTCGAGCGTGATGACCGCCTCCACGTTGACATCTGCCGGGAACTGGTGTGACCAGCGTCGTGCAATCACATCATTCGCGCTGTCGGCCAGCAGTTGCTGAAAGCGATCGACCCGCGCCACCCCCGGCACCGTGCGGATTTGCGCGAGAAAGAAATCGAGTGCGGCCTCGAAGTCGGCGGGCTTCTTGAACAGCCGGCGGTCGGCGAGCACGATGTTGACGTCGGTCTCGATGGCGAATGTGTCCACCTTGAGCGCGCGCAATTTGTCGCGGAGCGCGGGAATGATGGGCGCGAGCGAGACGCGGCGCGGCGTGGGCTGCACGCTCGCCGCCGCCAGCTCGGGAATGGTCCCCACGCCGTGATCGCTCGTGAGTACCACCGTGATGCTCGACGAGTCCCGCATTTTGTAGAGCGAGTCGAGGAACACCCCGACGGCGCGATCGACGCGCAGCACCTGATCGTGCATTTCGCGCGAGTCGGGCCCGTAGTTGTGTCCGATCACATCGGTGGCCGACAGCGAGACGGCGAGCAAGTCGGTCTGCGCATTCGCCCCGGTGCCTGCACCCAGTTTCAGGGATTCCACCCCGTGCAGCGCGAACGCGAGCACCATGTCGTCGATGAACGGGGTGATGCGCACCGCGGCGCCGGCATCGATGACGTCTTCAGTCACTTTGTGCGGAAAGACAAAGTCACGTCCCGCCATCTCGATGGGGACGCTGTCCTTCTCGGCATAGGCACTATCGGGAAGAAGGAGCGACCAGGACGTCCCGGCATATTTCGCGACCATCTGGCGCTCATTGAACGCCGACACCCACGGCGGCAGGTCTTTGCGATAGTAGGTACTGGTGAGAAAACGGCCGTCGATGGAGTACCAATACACGTCGGCCTTGGAGCGCCCCACCGGGAGGATGGCGCCGCGGTCCTTCATGGAGACCGAGAGCGTGCGCGAGCGCTTGTCGGCGGCGGTCATCCAGTCCACGAGCGTGGTGCCGCGAAAGCGGGTGGGGGAGGCCCCCGGGCCATAGCCGGCCGCCACCAGTGGCGCCGAGGGGTCATCCACCCCGATGGCGTTCATCATGATGCCCGTCGAGCGCGGGAAACGCCCCGAGAGCAGGGTGGCGTGGCCCGGCGCGGTCTCGGTGATGGCATGATCGTGATGCGCATCGGCGAACCGGGCGCCGCCCTTGGCGAGTCGGGCAATGCCGCCGGTCAGCTGGGCGCCGTACCGGTCGAGATAGTCCGCGCGGAATTGGTCGATCGTGATGAGCACGACCAACGATGGCTTTTGCTGCGCCCCCTCGGCGCTCTCGGGGGAGACCGGCGGTGGGACGGGCGCGGCCGCTCCGGCCATGCAGGCCACGGCGAAAAGCAGGGAGAGTCCGTATAGAGAACGCTTCATGAGCCGAATGTATGGCGCGAACGCCGTGGACGCACGATACTGGACGTTGTGTCGTTTTCCAGTTTGTCTCTGATACCATCTTGGTGGAGCAATCGTTCATGAGCGGACGCGGGTGGCGGTCTACTCCGGCCAGTCGGGTGGTCGTGCGCTGCCTCGTGTACTACTCGGTGCTCGTCGGGGTTACGGCCTACCTCGCGCGACGGGGAGCCAGCCGGTTGCCCCCTTCGCTGGAAGCACTCATGGGCATGGGCGCCCAGTCGGTCAGCCCATCTGCCTCGTTCAGCGATCTGGCCAACGCGCCGCCAACGGTCGGCCTCGACGAAGCCACGCTGGCGGTCACGGTCGGCGTGGCCATGGCGGCAGCGGCACTGCTGTCGCTACCGGTGGCGTGGATCTATCTGCTCACGCGCGCCAAGCGCGGTTACCAGCAGTCGGTCGTGCAGCTGCTGGTGGTCCTCCCCACGGTGGTCGCCGGCATCGTGCTGCTGGTGAAGTACTCGCTCGCGCTCGCCTTCTCGCTCGCCGGCATCGTCGCGGCGGTCCGCTTCCGCAACTCGCTCGATGACTCGAAAGATGCGGTCTATGTGTTTCTGGCTACGGCCATCGGGTTGTCGTCGGCGGTGAATCTGCCGGTGGCGGCGGTACTCTCGATGGGATTCAACGTCCTGGCCTTTGCGCTCTGGTACACCGATTTCGGCAACGCCCCCGTGGAGCTCGACGGACGGTTGGCCGAACGCAAGCTCCAGCGTGCCAAGCAGATGTCCCGCACCGGGACGTTCGTTGCGCGCATGGATGACGAAGTGCTCAAGAACATGACCACCGAGCAACTCGAAGGACTCGCCGATCGAGCCTGGCGTCGCGCCAAGGCGAACAACATGACCACCGAAATGCCTGTGGTGGTCGAAGAAAAGACGCTCCGTCTCACCACCGTCAATGCGACGACACTGCGACGGTCGCTCGAACCACGGCTATCGGAGTTTACGAAGACGTGGCGTTTCGGCAGCATGGAGGTGGGTGAAGAGCAGACGGTCATCGAGTACCGCGTGCAGCTGCGCAAGAAGAGCACCCCCGAAGACTTGCTCTCGCTCGTGCGCGCGGCCGGTGCGTCACAACTGTCGGCGGCGGAAATCGAATGACATACTCGTCGAAGGGGGGGCGTATGTTGCACACGTTGCGACGCTCGTTCGTACAGGCCACGGCCGCCGTATCGTTCGTGCTCACGTGCACCACGCCCATACTCGCTTCCGCACAGGAGGCCAAGCCCAAAACGCCGAAGGTCGAGAAGGCGAAGGGCGACAAGGCCAAGGGCGACAAGCAGAAGGCGGAGGGAGATTCCACTCCGCCCAAAATTCCCAACCCGCGGTTGTTCCGCAGCGAAGCGCCGTTCGATATCACGCTGACGCTCAACCTCAAGCAGATCAAGAAGGACAAACAGCAGGATGCACCGTGGCGCATGGCCACGGTGAGCTACACGGATTCGTCAGGCAAGAAGGTCACGGTTCCGGTACGCGCAAAAACGCGCGGCGTGTGGCGCCTCAAGCATTGTGACTTCCCGCCGCTGCGTCTCAAATTCGGCGACAAGTCTGCCGATGGCACCGCGTTCGCCAATCTCGACGAGCCCAAGCTCGTGGGCTACTGCCGTAACACCCCGCAGTACGAGCAGTACAACCTGCAGGAAGCACAGTTGTACCGCGTGTACCGCCAGCTCACCGACCTGTCGCACAAGGTGCGTATTCTCCGCATCGCCTACGCCGACAGCGCCACGGGCACGGTGGAAACGACGCGCTATGGGTTCATTATCGAAGATCCTGCGCAAATGGCCGCGCGCGCCGGCGGCAAGATCCTCGCGCGAAAAGGGGCCAAGGCCGACGATCTCGAGCCGTCCGCCAGCGCCATGGCCTACACGTTCTTGTATTTCATCGCGAACACCGACGTGTCCTTCAACGGGCTGCACAACGGCGAAATCGTCTCGCTTCCCAGCGGACTGTACGCGCCGGTGTCCTACGACTTCGATTTCGCCGGCGTGATCAATGCCCACTATGCCGGGACCGATCCGTCGCTCCCCATTCGCAGTGTGCGCACGCGGCTCTTCCGCGGCTGGTGCTCACAGGAAGAGGCGTACCCAGCGGTCTACGAAATCTTCCGCCAGAAACGCCCCGCGATTGAAGCGCTCTACGCCGATAGCATCGGCCGGTTGATTGCGCCAGGTACCATCAAGAACACGCTGGCGTACTACGATGAGTTCTACAAGGAAATCCGCACCGACGAGACGGCAAAGAAGTCCGTCTTCCGGGATTGCCTCAGGTAGTCACTGCACGAACTTCGGGAGCTCGCGAGGCAAGCGGAGGACGAACTCCGCTCCGCCTCCCTCTCGCGCGCGGTACAGCACGTCGCCGCGTTGCGCACGCGCAAACGTGCGGGCGATGTTGAGTCCCATCCCCATGCTGGCTTCGCTGGACGTCTCGACGTAACTGCGCGTGTAGCGGCGCATGGGGGTGAACAGTTTCTCCACGTCGCCGGAAATGCCGGGGCCGCGGTCCGCGACAATCATGTCGATGGTGGTATCCGCCGCGTGTACGTACACGTCGATCGGCGTCGCGGGCGCCGAGTAACGCGCCGCGTTCTGCAGCAGGTTGCCTAGCACCTGCACCGACAACGTCAGGTCGCAGGCGACCTGCAGCGTTCCATCCATCGCGGCCACACGCACCTCCCGATTGGTGAGTGCCGCCTCCCATGACTTCAGCGCCGTTTGAATGACCTCGTGGGGCGCATGGTACCGCGACATCAGGAGCGCACTCCCACCTTCGCTCGCGAAGCGCTGCATGGTCCCGATGAACTCGCCCAGTCGCATCGCTTCTTCGCCAATGCGTCGAAGCGCCACATCAGGCTCGAACCCCGAGGCGGGGTCGGCGAGCAGCGACAAGGTCGCGACCGGCGAGCGGAGATCATGCGCTACGGAGCTGATGAGGGCGTTCTTGAGGCGATCGGCCTCTTTCAGAACACGCGAGGTCGACGCCTCACGCTCCAGCTGCAGGCGCTCGCTGCTGAGGCGCTCCACTTCGCGCGTACGCTCCTCGGCAACGCGTCGTGCCGCCTGCTCGGTGGCGAACCGCTCGGAGATCATCCACCCCGTCGCCAAAAATCCGAGCAGTACGATCCAGTCGAGATTCGTCGCGGAAAGGACCGTGAAGCGTGGCGGCACGAAGTACCAGTCCACGGCCAGATAGCTCAGCACCACGAGCGTGAGAGACAGCGCGCGGCCACCATGCCGGCTCGCCGCGATGATCAGCACGAGATAGCCAAGCATGCCGTGCGCCACGCGAATGTCGGGGAGCTGGGAGACGGAAAAAAAGAAGACCGTCACCACCAGATACATGGTCAACCAGAACAGCCACACCCGCGCTGTTCGCTGTGTCACTTGGGCCCGTTGAACCGGTACCCGACTCCGGGCTCGGTGATGATCAGGCGCGGCATCTGCGGGTTGGGTTCGATCTTGCGACGCAAGTGCGTGATGTGCACGCGCACATGCGTCGAGTAGTCGCCGAACTCACGATCCCACACGAGGTCCCACAGCTGTTTCGGGGAGAGGGTCCGCCCCGCGTGCAGTACCAAGGCCCGAAGCAGCGCCCATTCGGTCGGCGTGAGGCGCTGTGGCTGCCCGTTACGCACGATGCGCTGACTGACCAGGTCGATCTCGACACCGTCGACAACGATCTGTGCCCACGAGCGCGCAGCGAGCGAGGTGATAGAGCGACGGAGCTGGCCTCGGACGCGGGCGAGCAGCTCGGAGGCGCCGCACGGCTTGATGAGAAAGTCGTCCGCGCCCGCGTCGAGCAGCGCGACCTTGGCATCTTCGGTGTCGCGCCCCGACAACACGATGATCGGGACGTCGGTCAACGCCCGCAGTCGGGTGACCAGTTCGGTCCCGTCACCATCGGGGAGCCCCAGATCGAGCACGATCAAATCGGGTTTCGCGTTGCCGGCTTCGCGAAAGGCATCGGCCAACGTGGAGGCCGTGCGGACGTCGCGGCAGATGGTCCCGAGAGTATGGGCAAGCGTCTCGCGCAACGCATCGTCATCTTCGACGATGAGTATCCGTTCCGGATCGAGCCACTCCCCGATTTGATACGGCATGGCGCTCTGTCGAACGAGGCGATAGACGGTAGGACCAGATGATCCGCCGGCCCAGCGGGACCAATGGACCGCTGCTGCACCCGTATATCCTAATCCCCAGAGGACGCGAATAACAAACCGGTTGCCGTCTGCGGACGGCCCCCGTCGTCAGTGTGCGGCGGGGACGCCCGTATGCTGCTTCGCGACGCGCGCGAGCACCACGTACGACATGATGCGGATACGCAATCCTTTTGCACACACGGCGGCCAGCTCGTTCAGCCGCTCGAGCGCATCCACCACCGGCAGCAACTCCTCGGGGGAGAGGGGCATGGTCGCGTCATACCCTGCCGCGATGCACGCCGAGCGCCATAGCTCTTCTACCTCGTCGTCCTCCACATACCGGGCCAGCGAGGCGAGTACCATGGCCCGCGACGGCGCCTCGAGGCCGTAGCCTGGAATCGTCTCGGTCACGGCAGCAGCTCTACACGACGGGTCTCGATACGACGCATGGCTTCAGCGGTATACCGCTTCAACGTGGCTAATTCCGCGTCCGTGAATGCCTTCGCTTCAACGCCCGCGACGCACAGCGATCCCAGCGCGTGTCCGCGCGAACTGACCAGCGGCATGCCGGCGTAGCACCGCAGCCCATCCTGAGAGACCAGCGGACTATCCTGAACCAGCGGATTGGTCTGCGCGTCGTTCACCACAAACGCCGCCTTGGTCGCCACGGTATAGCGGCAGAACGACCACTCGGACGGGGTCCCACCCGCTTCCTCGAGCCATCCGCCCAGCCCATGCTGCGCGGCAAAATGCTGCGCTTCGTCGAGCACGATGGTCACGAGCCCCATGGGAACACCCATGGCCGCCGAGGCCTCGCGGCAGACGTCCTGCAAAATGTGCTGGACGTCCGGTTCGGTGAGGCGAAGTGCCGCGATCTCCCGAAGCCGCTCCCGGTTCTGCAGCGACTCCGCAATGGCGCGCGAGTCCAACTCCTCCGTAGCCCCCTCGGCGGAGAACTGCGGAAACAGATCCATCAAAGTCACATCATCCATGAACGTCGTCGTTCTCCGTCGGCAGCGGGGGTCTGCTGCGGAGTATCGGCCCGTCCCTCCGAAATCCGAAGGGACGGGCATTTCGGACCTAGGTCTTACGCGGCGCCGAGCGTGCCGAGGTCGATCACGAAGCGGTACTTGACGTCGGACTTGAGCATGCGCTCATAGGCGTCGTTGACGGCATCCGCGGCGATCAGTTCGATGTCGGCGGTAATGCCATGCTGGCCGCAGAAGTCGAGCATTTCCTGCGTTTCGGCAATGCCGCCAATGAGGGAGCCAGCCAGGCGGCGGCGCTTCATGATGAACGTAAAGGCGCCGGGCGCCGGGTGCGGCTCGGGTGACCCGCCCAGCAGGACCAGGGTGCCGTCGAGGCGCAGCAGCTGCATTTCGCTATCGATGTCGTGCGGCGTGCCGACGGTATCGATGATGAGATCGAGCGAATTGCGGAGCCCCTTCATGGCCTGCGCGTCCTTGGATACCACCACCTCATGCGCGCCGAGGCGACGGGCGTCGTCGGCCTTGGAGGGGGAAGTGGTCAGTACGACGACGTGCGCACCCAGCGCGGCAGCCAGCTTGACCGCCATGTGCCCGAGCCCGCCAATCCCGACGACGCCGACTCGTGAGCCCTTGCCGACCTTCCACTGGCGCAGCGGCGACCAGGTGGTGATGCCGGCACAGAGCAGCGGGGCGACGGCGGCCGGATCGAGATTCTCGGGGACGCGGAGGACGAACTTCTCGTTGACGACGATATCGGAGGAATAGCCCCCCTGGGTGGGGCGCCCCGTTTCCTTTTCGACCGAGCCGTAGGTGCCGGTCATGCCGTTGTCGCAGTACTGCTCGAGGCCATCGCCACAGGGCTGGCAGCTCTGGCAGCTGTCCACCATGCACCCCACGCCCACGAGGTCACCGGCCTTCCAGCGGGTGACGTCGGCGCCAACGGTCACCACGCGCCCGACCACCTCGTGTCCCGGCACCTGGGGGTAGGCACACGGTCCCCATTCGCCGCGCACGGTGTGAAGGTCCGAGTGGCAGATCCCGCAAAAGAGGACCTGAATGTGTACGTCCTGCGCACCCACATCGCGGCGGTCGAACCGCCAGGGGGCGAGGGGGGAAGCCGCGTCGAAGGCGGCAATACCGGAAGTTGGAATCATAGATTCTAAACGTGCCGGTGGCGGCGTACGTTCTCAATACGTAAACATCCCCATGTTTACTCCCCAGCTCCCTTTCTACCTGATCATGTCCCTTACACGCTTCGTCCCGCGGCTGGCCGCGGTGACCGGTGGGCTTGTGCTCCACGGCACGCTGCTCGCCTCGGCTCTCGGCGCCCAGGCGCTCGACTCGGCCACCGTGGCCGGTATGCGCTGGCGCACGGTTGGCCCGGCCAACTTCATGGGCCGTCTCTCCGACGTCGTCGGTATCCCCAGCCCGTCCAAGACGATTTTCGTTGCGGCAGCCGGCGGCGGCATCTGGAAGAGCACCAATAACGGCGTCACTTGGCGTCCCACGTTCGACGACAAGCGCATCATCTCCATGGGGATGCTGGCGATTGCGCCGACCGATACGCAGCAGGTATGGGCCGGCACGGGCGAGCCCAACTCGCGCAATTCCATCGAGCCCGGCGGCGGCATCTTCAAGAGCACCGACGGCGGCCTCACCTGGAAGCCCATGGGACTCGAGAAGACCGAGCACATCGGGCGTATCGCGGTGCATCCGACCAATCCGAACGTCGTGTTCGTCGCCGCGCTCGGTGCGGCGTGGCGTTCCAATCCGGACCGTGGTCTGTACAAGACGACCGACGGCGGGCAGAACTGGAAGCTGGTCAAGTTCATCAGTGACAAGGCTGGCTTCGTCGACGTCGCCATCCACCCCAAGAACCCCAACGTCGTTTTCGCGACGAGCTGGGAGCGCCGGCGCACGCCGTACTCGCTCTTCAGCGGCGGCCCGGGCTCGGCGCTCTGGAAGAGCACCGACGGCGGCGAAACGTGGGCGGAAGTGAAGGGCAACGGCTTCCCGGCGGGCTACAAGGGACGCATGAGCCTCGATATCAATCTGGCCAACCCCGACGTCATGTACATGATGGTCGAGGCGGCGAGCAACACCACGGGGCCGATCGTCGGCGAGCGTTCGCCGAAGCTCAATGGGTTGTACAAGAGCACCGATGGCGGCACCACCTGGGCGCAGATGAACAACATCAACGTGCGCCCGTTCTACTACTCGCAGGTGCGCAGCGATCCCAAGAATCCCAATCGCGTGTACTTCTCGAGCACCGAACTGCAGCTGTCGGAAGACGGCGGCAAGACGTCGCGCAACGCGGCGCAGAACGTCCACGTGGATGATCACGGTATCTGGATCGATCCCAACGATCCGCAGCGCTGGTTCCTGGCCAACGACGGCGGTATCGCGATCACCTACGATGCCGGTGGCAACTTCGTGCAGATGCAGAACCTCCCCATCGGGCAGTTCTACGAAGTCGCGTACGACATGGCCGTGCCCTACAACATCTGCGGCGGTGCGCAGGACAACGGCACCTGGTGCGGCCCCAGCAAGCGTCGCGTGAATCAGACGAGCCTCGGCTACTGGTTCACCATCGCCGGCGGTGACGGATTCTACGCGGCCATGGATCCCACCGACCCGAACGTCGTGTACGGTGAGTCGCAGGGCGGCAACGCGTCGCGGCTCAACCTCAAGACCGGTGAGCGTTACGCGTTCCAGAAGCCGTCGTGGCAGGCCAAGTACAAGGAGTGGGAAGACTCCATCGCGACCGTGCGCGGTAACCCGCTCACGCCGGCGACGAAGGCGCAGAACAGCGCCATTGTCGCGCTGCGCAAGCAGCAGGCGAAGGACTCGGCCGATCTCGCGCTGCGCTTCAACTGGAACACCCCGTTCTTCCTGTCGCCGCACAACCCGTCAGTGGTGTACTTCGGCGGCAACCGTGTGCTCAAGTCGAACAAGCGCGGTGAGGATTTCCAGCTCATCTCCCCTGACATGTCGAAGGGGCTGACGGCCAAACTGGATACGGCGCTTCGCCTGACGGGTGGCATCACGCTCGATGCGACGGGCGCCGAAACGTACGGCACTGTGGTCGCGCTCGAAGAGAGCCCGGCCAAGCCTGGTCTGCTGTATGCCGGGACCGATGACGGCAACGTGTGGAAGAGCAGCAACGATGGCGCAACATGGGAGAACCTGGCGCCGCGCATTCCGGGGCTGCCGAACGGCGGCGAAGTGTATGTCACGCGCATCGAAGCGTCGAAGTTCGACGAGAACGTCGTGTACGTGGCGTTCGACAACCACCGCAACGGTGATTTCAAGCCGTACCTGTTCGTCTCCAAGGATGGCGGCAAGAGCTTCACGAGCCTCGTGAACAACCTGCCCGCCGATGGCAACGCCGACTTCCTGCACGTGGTGCGCGAAGACCCGACGAATGCCGACGTGCTCTACGTGGGCAGCTCGCTCAGCGTCTACGCCTCGATCGATCGTGGCATCACGTGGTCGAAGCTCGCGTCGGGACTGCCGAGCGTGCCGGTGTACGATCTGCAGATTCATCCGCGTGATCGTGAGCTCATTGCCGCCACGCACGGCCGCGGGTTCTGGATTGTCGACGTGTCGGCGCTGCAGCAGATGAACAAGACGGTGGCCGCCAAGCCGGTGCATCTGTTCCAGCCCCGGACCGCGTTCCAGTGGGGCGAAGAACCGCTCCGTGGCGCGTCGGGGAACGGCAACGCGCAGGGCTTCTTCGCGACGCCCAATCCGGCGTACGGCGCGAACATCACGTATCGCATCACGCAGGCCGGTGCACCGGCGCGCATCAGCGTGTTGAACGCGGTTGGCGATACGGTGTCCACGATCTCCGGGCCCGGTACGGTGGGACTCCACACGGTGTCGTGGAACTTCACCGTGAACGGCCGTCCCGCACCGCGCGCGCCGCTGTCGGCGAGCGAAAAGCGTGACAGCATTCTGCGCGCGGTGCGGATGCCGCAGGTGCTCGATTCGCTCACGAAGGCCAAGTACGACAGCACCGCACTCGCGCTGGCGAAGCAGCTGCTCAACCCCGTCGGTGGCGCCGGCAATTTCCGCGGCGGCGGCGGTGGCGGCGGACGTGGCGCCCAGGGCCCGTGCGAGCGTCCGTTGACGCAGTGGGAGACGTTCTGTGAACGCCCCGCCGAAGCAACGGCCCGCGGCCCGCAGGCCAATGTGGCTGAGCTGCAGCAGCGCGCAGCGCAGCTCCAGAACGCCGGCAGCAACCCGGCGGTGCGGAAGGTGTTCGATCTGATCGGCTTGCCGGTGCCCTCTCAGGGTCGCGGCGGTTTCGGCGGCTTCGGTGGTGGCAGCTCGACCGCGACGACCGGCGACTACGGCATCGTCCTGCAGATCGGCACGACGGTGCAGAAGCAGATGCTGCGCGTCGAGAACACGGGAGCCGTGGGAGGGGGGAACCCCTTCGGCTTCCAGCTGGACGACGAGGGGAAGTAACGGTCAGAACTGAGTACTGAGTCCTGAGAACTCAGAGCTCAGAGCTCAGAGCTCAGCTCTTGATCGGCGTGAGAGTCGAGTCACGCAGAGGCGAGCAGCGAGGACCGGCAGTTGGCGAAACCGCCACCGCGGGTCCTGGCTGCTCGCTTCTGCGTTCCTCGACTCTCACGCCTATCCGGAACTGAGTTCTGAGGTCTGAGCTCGCAGCTCTCAGAACTCAGAGTTCAGGCCTGAATTCTGAGAAATCAGAGGCTAGATTTCGCGCGTACTCATCCGGGACGTCTTGTGCGCGAATATCACTTTCAGGCTACCGCCGACACCATGGAAGCTCTGCGCAAGTTGCGCGGCGCTTGGCGCGGATTGGCGACTGCCGAACACGAGCTCACCATCGTGCTCCGCGATGGGCAGTTCGTGCGGGTCGGCCTCGACACCGCCGATGTGGAGGGGCTCTTCGACGCGTATCGCATTCGCGCTGAACTCGTCGACGATCCCGGCATTTCCGGGGTGCCTGTCGAAGACTTCATCGACGGCAACAACGACATCGTGCTCTTCACCGGCATGAGCTGGAGTGAGCCGCACGGTCCCGTGAAAGCCGAGGGCATTGCCGAGTCGTCGGCGATGGTCTTTTCCGGCCATCCGGGGCAGCTGTCCGAAACCGCCGAAGTGGTGTGCGTCACCACCGACGCCTTCGTGGTGGCCTCGAGCGTCGGCCGTGGCATGCTCATTCGCACCGGGCTGCGTCCGGGGTCGCTCGAAGTGGAGCGCAACCCCGAAAAGGTCCGGGCGTTTCTGCTCGAACGCGGCTATCGCGACGAGAACGAAGACGCGTCGTAGCGCGGTTACTTCTTTGGCGCGCGCGTGAAAAGCAGGTAGTCGGCCGTGCTGCGCTTGTCGTCGCCGTTGGCCTTGGAAAGATCGTCCACGGGAATGGCGCTCAGTACGACGCTCGACGCCTTGGGCACTCGGCGGCGGGCGCGCTCGACGGTGCCGAGTCCGTTATCGCTATGAAACGCGCCGTCCACCTGAAAGATCACCGTGCCTTTGGGTGACCGCGTGAACGCGTCAGCAATCGCTTCACCCATCGCTTCGTCCTTCACGCACTGCGCTTCGTAGAAGCGATCGGTCATCTGCGCCATGGCCGCCTGGTCGGCTGCAGTAGGCGGTCCGCCGCCGGCGCTGTGCCCCTGCATTGTTTCGGCGAACTTCGCGTAGTACGCGTCTTTCGGGCACGAATGCTCACGCGCCATGTAACCACGATCACGCGCGTTCATCGTGTCGAGCACGGCCAGGCCGCGTCGGCTGACGGCACTTGCCAGACGGCGCGGGACGTTCGCCGCCACTACCGGCCATCCGCGGACCCGGGCAAGCTCCACCATGGGGCGATAATCGGTCGCGTAGTTGTCCCACGGACGGGAGGCGGCGAGAAACTTCTCTTCGGAAATCGTGCCCGCCAGATACTGATCGAGGACAGGCTGCACGTCCCGCTCGAACATCTCGAGGGTGAGCACGACGCGTGACCGACGCTCACCCAGTGCGGCAAGCACCGCCGTCTCCGCCGCATGTGTGGCGGGATCGTTGTGCTGCTCCCCGAAGAACACGAGGTCCTTCGACGCGATCGCCGTCGCCAGTTGCCCGAAGGGGATGAACTTCTGCGCCTTCGTGTCGTACACGCGAAGCGCGGGCTCGGCCTGCAACGAGGGCAGGTACGCCGCGCGACCGCCGGACATACAGGCGGTCGTGAGCAGCGCGCACACGCTGAGGGCGATGGTGGAGGGGAAACGCAGCGACATGCGGACCTGGCGGTGGCCAATGAGAGGGAAACCCGACAGGAAAGGTACCGCCATGTCTCGTGCGGCTCCATGGTGCCGGACCGGTTTGCGAAGTAACGTGGTCGCCATGCTCCCCCTGATCGGAATTCTCATCGTCATCGTGGGATTCGCGCTGCGGCTCAACGCGCTGCTCGTGGTGACACTCGCCGGCGTGGCCACGGGGCTCGTCAGTGGCCAGTCGCTCCCCGAGGTCATTTCCGCCTTCGGCAAAGCATTCGTCGACAGCCGGTACATCGCCATCGTGTGGCTCGCGCTGCCGGTCATCGGGCTGGCCGAACGCTCGGGGCTCAAGGAGCGTTCGCGGGAGGTCATCAGTCGCATTCAAGCGGCGACGGCCGGACGTGTCTTGCTGGTCTATCTCGCACTCCGGCAAGCCACATCGGCGCTGGGACTGGTGTCCCTTGGCGGACACGCGCAAATGGTACGGCCGCTGGTAGCGCCTATGGCAGAAGGGGCCGCCGACAACACGCACGGTACGTTGCCCGCACACACGCGCGAACGCATCAAGAGCATGGCCGCGGCGAGCGACAACGTGGGGATGTTCTTCGGCGAAGATGTCTTCGTGGCCATCGGCTCCATCCTGCTCATTCGTGGATTCCTCGAGCAGAATGGCATTGTCGTGGAGCCGTTGCAGCTGGCGCGATGGGCCATTCCCACGGCGATCATTGCGTTTGTCGTGCACGGGGCGCGCCTGCTGATGCTCGACCGAGACATCACGAGCGCCGTGCGCGCCGAACGCGAGCGCTCCGTCAATGCGGAGCCACGCGCATGATCACGCTCGAAGCGATCTACGTGCTCATGGGGCTGCTCACCGGTGGTATCGCGCTGGTGAACGCACGCGACGACAGCAACCCGCGTCGCTGGCGCAACACACTGTTCTGGGGTGTGTACGCGTTGCTCTTCTTTGCTGGCTCGTACATCAGCAGTCTCGCGAGTGGTCTGCTCGTGATCGTCATGGTGGCCACTGCAGCCACCGGGCTGGGGCAGGACGCACGCGAATCGGTTACCGCACCGCAACGCGCCGCATCGGCGCAGCGATATGGCAATCGACTCTTCGTGCCAGTGCTGGTCGTTCCCTTCGCCACGTTCCTCGGCAGCCTGCTGCTGAAAGACCTCACGTTCAACGGGCACCCGCTCGTCGATCCCAAGCAGGTTACGCAGATTGCACTTGGCGTGGCCACGGTGTTGGGGCTGCTCACCGGCTTCATCATGCTGCGGCCACCGGCTGCCGCCCCCATTGTCGAAGCACGAAGGCTCATGGATAGCGTTGGATGGGCGGCGGTGCTGCCGCAATCGTTGGCCGCACTCGGCGCCGTCTTTGCCGCCGCAGGGGTCGGGAAGGTGGTGAGCACCCTCGCCACCACGTATCTGCCGCTGGGCTCACCAGTGGCCGCGGTGGCAGCGTATGCCATTGGCATGGCGCTGTTCACCATGATCATGGGCAACGCGTTTGCGGCCTTCCCGGTCATGACCGCCGGTATTGGCCTGCCGCTGGTCGTGCAGCAGTACGGCGGCGACGTGGTAATCGTGACGGCCATTGGGATGCTCTCGGGCTTCTGCGGCACTCTCATGACACCCATGGCGGCCAACTTCAACATCGTGTCCGCCGCCCTACTCGAGTTGCACGATCGCTACGGTGTCATCAAGGCGCAGGTCCCCACGGCACTCGTCCTGCTCGCGGCCAACATCGTCCTGCTGTCGCTCTTCGCGTTTCCACGGTAATCGCCGTCCAGATGACACTCCCTGTGCTCGACCGCGCCACCGCCGTGCACTTCGCGCATCTCGCGTTGTCGCACGTGCAGCGTGAGTATCCCAACAAGCTCGACCACGTGTTGCTCAACGATGGCGATGCCATGGGGCCGGCCGCGCTGCATCCGGTGTTCTATGGCAGCTTCGACTGGCATTCATGCGTGCACGGCTATTGGCTGCTGGCGACGCTGTACCGCACGACGCTCGCAAACGACCCGCACGATGACACCGGGACGCGCATTCATGCGCTCTTCGAGTCGCAGTTCACGGCGGGAAAGATGCACACGGAAGTGCAGTATGCCGCGCATCCGTCACGCGCCGGCTTCGAGCGCCCGTACGGATGGGCGTGGATCCTCGCTCTGCAAGCCGAGCTGGACCGGCATGAGCACGACGCCGGGAGACAGTGGGCAGCGGTGCTGCAGCCACTCACCGATGTGTTCGTGGGCCGCTTCATGTCCTTTTTGCCAAAGGCCACCTATCCCATTCGGGTGGGCACGCACTTCAATTCGGCATTCGCGTGTCGACTTGCGCTCGAGTATGCCGATGCCGCCGGCCACACGGCACTGTCGGCCATGGTACGCGACGCAGCGCAGCGCTGGTTCCTCAGCGACCGCGACTGTCAGGCGTGGGAGCCCGGAGGCGACGATTTTCTGTCGTCGGCGCTCATGGAAGCCGAGTGTATGCGCGTGGTGCTCGACGGCGCCGCCTTTGTGCCGTGGTTCGACGCCTTTCTCCCTCGCGTACCGACAGGCGAGCCCGCTACGCTCTTCACCCCCGCTTTCGTGAGCGATCGCAGCGACGGCAAGATCGCGCACCTCGACGGGCTCAACCTCTCGCGTGCCTGGTGCTGGCGCGCCATTGCTCGTGCGCTGCCGGCAGACGACGCACGTCGTCAGGTGGCGCACGATACCGCCGCGCGACACCTGGCCGCGAGTTTGCCGCACGTAGCCGGTGATTACATGGGTGAGCATTGGCTCGCGACGTTCGCGCTGCTCGCGCTTCTCGATCGTTGACGCGGGGCGGCAGCCACAGCCGCGGCATACCCGGTGGCATCGCCGATGACGCAATCGCCATCTGGCACCCCGAGGTACGACGGGGCGCCGCTCGGCAGTAGTTTGCAGCATGCACCCAGAGACCGCCCTCCTCGTCACACTGGCCGGCGCCTTCGGCGTCGCGTTCGTGTTCGGTCTGATCGCCGCGAAGCTGCGCATGCCGCCGCTCGTGGGCTATCTGCTCGCCGGCATGACCCTCGGGCCCCATTCACCGGGGTTCGTCGCCGACGTGGAACTGGCGGGCCAGTTGGCCGAAATCGGCGTCATTCTGCTCATGTTCGGCGTCGGCCTGCATTTCTCCCCGGGCGATCTCATGAAGGTGCGGCGCATCGCGCTGCCCGGCGCGCTGCTGCAGATGCTCGTCGCCCTCGCGCTGGGCACGTCGCTCGCCCTCTCGTGGGGATGGGCGGCGGGTGGTGCCATCGTCTTCGGCCTGTCGTTGTCGGTGGCCTCCACCGTCGTCGTGTTGCGCGTGCTCGAAGACCGCAATCTCCTCGACTCGGTCGACGGCCGAATTGCGGTGGGGTGGCTGGTTGTCGAGGACTTGTTTGTCGTCATCGCGCTGGTGCTGCTGCCGGCGGTGCTCGAGGCGGTGGGCGGTAGCGCGAGCGGTGCGGCAACGGACGGCGTCGCGCTCGCGAAGGTCGTTGCCCTTACGGTCGTCAAGGTTGCCGCCTTCATTCTACTCATGGCGGCTGTCGGCCGGCGTGCGGTGCCGTGGCTGCTCACGCATGTCGCGCGCACCGGGTCGCGTGAGCTCTTTACGCTCGCGGTTCTGGCGGTGGCAATGGGCGTCGCGGTGGGCGCGGCGGCGTTGTTCGGCGTCTCGTTCGCGCTTGGGGCATTCGTGGCCGGCGTGGTCATCAGCGAGTCCGACCTGAGCTATCGCGCGGGTGCCGACGCGCTCCCCATGCAGGATGCCTTTGCCGTCATCTTCTTCGTGTCGGCGGGGATGCTCATCGACCCGCAGGTGCTGCTGCAGCAGCCGCTCAAGGTCGCGGCCACGGTCGGTGTAATTCTCCTGGGCAACACCGTCGTGTCGACGATCCTCATGGTGCTGCTGCGTCATCCGCTCGGCGCCTCACTGCGCTTGGGGGCGAGCCTCGGACAGATCGGCGAGTTTTCCTTCATCCTCGCCGCACTTGGCGTAAAGCTTGGCGTGCTGTCCGATGAAGGACGCAGTCTCATCCTCGCCGGCGCGTTGTGCACCATCGTACTCAATCCGTTCCTGTTCTGGCTGGTGAGCAAGATCGACAGCTGGCTGTCACGTTTTCCCAAGCTGCTCGATCGGCTGGAGCGACAGAAAGCCCCACGCCTGGTCACGACCGATCTCTGGATGGCCACGCCGGCGAATCACGCCATACTCATTGGGTACGGCCGCGTGGGGCGCACCATCGGCGAAGCCTTTCAGCGCATCGGCGTGCCATTCATTGCCATCGATCAGGACCGTCGCGTCGTCGACGCCATGCGCACACTGGGCGTGACGGCGGTATACGGTGACGCTACTCGGCCCGGCATTCTCGAGCATGCCCGCCCGGAGTTTGCACGACTGCTCGTGATTGCCTCACCCGATCCGTATCACGCGCGGCACATCATCGAACTCGCGCGCGCCAAGAACGCGGACATCGACATCATCGTGCGCACACACGCCGATACCGAGCAGGAGTTCTTCGAGCAGCTCGGGGTAAGCAAGGCCCTCATGGGCGAGCGTGAACTCGCATTCGGCATGGCGTATCACAGCCTGCGCTCCGTCGGCTGTGACGACGATCGCGCGGACGACGTGATTCAACAGCTGCGCGGCGGTGGACGCATGCACACGCGTGAGTTCACGTCGATGATGATGCCAACCGCGACACCGCCGCGTTAAACGGCCATGATCCCCGGCTTGCCGTGCGTGACGCGCCACGAACTCGAGGTCGTTACCGGTGCATCGGGTTTCTCCACGAACGCCACGCTGCGATAATCGGTGGTCCAACTATCGGCGTTGACCGTGCACTTGAAGTAGCCACGGCGGTTTTCGAACCACTTGAGGTGCGGGTTCTCGCGCTTCATGGCGTCGAAGCGCTGCGAAGTGACTGCGGCACCATCGCCCCCTGACGAGATACTCGTACCCACGAACTCCGCCGCCACCACGGGCTTGTCGGGACGCGAGAAATCACTGTGCAGTTCGTTCACCCAATTCGTGTGAATGTCGCCGGTGAGCACGACCGTACGGTTGGGTGCGCGCTTGGCGACTTCGTTCAGCAACCGGTCGCGCGCCACCGGATAGCCGCTCCACTGATCCATCGACACGCGCACGTCGGCGCCCGGCGCGGCATCATAGGGCGCCATCATGATCTGCTGCGCCAACACCTGCCAGTGTGAGCGCGACGCGCCGAGCCCATTGGTGAGCCACTGCTCCTGCGCGGCCCCGAGCAAGCCGCGACGGGGATCGCGCGCGGCATCGCACATGAGCTGCGTACCATCGTTGCACGCCTGATCATCGCGATACTGGCGCGTATCGAGCACCCAGAAGCGAGCGAGCGCTCCCCAATTGATGCTGCGCGTGATGTTGAGATCCGCCCACGATTGCGCCCGAGGCACGGTCACCGGCTGGTGCTCCCACCAGGCCTGATACGCGGCCGCACGACGGGTACGCATCTGCTCGACGCTTTCGAACCCGTTCTCGCCAACCAGTCCCGCGTAGTTGTTGTCGACTTCGTGATCGTCCCACGTGACCACCCACGGACACCGTGCGTGCGCGGCCTGCAGATGCGGATCGGTTTTGTACTGCGCGTAGCGGCGGCGGTAATCGTCGACCGTGCGAATCTCGAGGCCGGCGTGGGTCCGCACCGTGCGCGGGTTGCCGGCGTACTCGTAGATGTAATCGCCAAGATGCGTCACGAGGTCGATCTCTTCGCGCGCGAGGTGGCCGAGTGCGGTGAAGAGTCCCTGCTCCCAGTGCTGGCAGGACGCCACGCCGAGCGAGAGCGGGGTGAGCGAGCCCTCGGCGGGCGCGGTCCGGAATCGTCCTACGCTGCTGGTGGCCCCGCCCGACTGAAAGCGATAGAAGTACCAGCGATCGGCGGGGAGGCCGTCGAGATTGACGTGCACGCTGTACGACAGCTCCGGCGCCGCGGTGGCCGTGCCCTTTTTCACGATCTTGGTGAAGCCGTCGTCGTCCGCGACTTCCCAATTGACGGTCGTGCGCAACCCGTCCATTCCTCCCTCGGGTTCGAGGGGGCGTGGCGCGAGGCGCGTCCACAGGACGCCGCCCGAGGCCGTGGGATCACCCGAGGCGACCCCCAACTGGAACGGGTCGTCGGCAAAGCGGGGGCGGCTGGTCACGCGCCACACGTTGGGGACGACGGCGCAGAGCGCGGCGTAGCGGGCGAGGTCGGAAACGAAGAGTCGACGGTCCATGCCATAGCCTACCGCTCCCCAATGAAAACGCGAGCGGCATCGCCCGAGAAAAATGGCGAAAACCAAAATCTGTACCGACGCGTTACCTCCCCATGACAACACCCATCACATCCTCCCGCGCCGGCTTCGGCGCTCTGACCTACGCGCGGTCACGACTCTATCTCGGCATTTCCGGCGTCGGCACGGCCGTCCTCGCCGCGGGTTGCCTGCTGGCGTTCGACATTCCCTCGGTCGGTTTCCCGACCACCACCGAGATATCGGTGGCTCGCTCCATGTTCGCGGTGGGGCTGTTCTTTTTGTTGGTGTTCGGCCTCTTCTTTCTGTTCGATTTGGTAGGCGGGGCGTGGGTCGTTCGGCGACGCGACAATGCCCCGAGCTGGTTCGGAACCTGGGTTCGAGGCATCACGGTCCAGTGGGTCGTATGGATGCTGACGGGGACCGTGCTCATGGTCGCGGCGCGCCGTGGCGGTGTGCTGGCCGCGGTGATGGTGTTCGTGGGCGTGCAGATGCTGCTGGCGCAGTTCAGGGGCCCGCTGGCGCGTGTGATTGCCCGCCTGGAACGCGTCCCGATGCCGCCGGTGGTGGCTCAGGCGGCCGAAAAGGCCGGCATTCCAGCGGCGCGGGTGCAGGTGCTGGAGACGGCCGACGAGGGGTTCGTTGGCGGGTGGAGCGGGGTGCTGCCGGGCACGCTCGTGGTACCGCGTCGCTGGGCCATGTTACCGGTCGACGTGCTCGCGGCGCAGCTGGCGCGTCGGCAGGCGATTGCCGCCAGCGGCGCGCATACGCGCGGCGTCTTGGGCGCCCTGGCCTGGAATACGGCGGGGTTGGGGGTGGTGCTGCTCGCCACTGCCGCCACGCCGGCCACGGCCGCCGGCTTGGTCACGATCATGGCGGGGATGACGCTCTGGGCCTTCGTGGGCGTGCTCGTGCTGCCCACGCCATCTCGCGCGGCCGTGTATGCCGCCGATCGCAGCGCCGCCACCGTGCACGGTGTCGCTCAGGTACGCACCGGCATCGAGCTGCTCGACAAGTGGCAGGACGACGAACCCACGCGCGCACGGAATGTCGAGCGCATTTTTCATCCGGTCCCGTCGCGTGCCAACCGTATTGCGCGGCTGTCAGGTACCTCGTCACCGCTTGGTTCTGTGCACGCCCATCATCTGGCGCGGCACGCCCTTTGGATGAACTGGGGGGCGCTCACGCCGCTCTCGCGTGCGGTGCACTGCAATGTGGGACGCCCCGCGCTGTGGGCGATGTTGCCGGGGGACTGACGCGGTACATTCTCCGGCATGACGAACAACGCATGATGAACGACGCCCAGCCGGACCTCGGCCCCGCGGTGAAATTCCCGCCACCGGCCCTCTTCGTGGCGGGGCTGGGCGCGGGGGTTTTGATCGACCGCGTCATTCCCGCTGGCTGGGTGCCTCCTGGTCACCGCCTCTTGGAAGTGCTTGGCGTCGCGCTCGGCGCCATCGGACTGGCGCTGGTCTACACCGGAATCATTTCGTTTCGCCGGCACCGCACGGCGGTGTATCCAAACCGTCCCGCGTCGACACTGGTGGCGCACGGCGTGTATGCGCACACGCGCAATCCCATGTACGTGGGCATGACCGCGTTTTACGTGGGCGGTGTGCTGTTGTTGCACTCGCTCGGGGCGCTGCTGCTGCTCCCGATTGTGCTGCGCCTGTTGTTCGTGCACGTCGTGCAACGCGAGGAAGCGCATTTGCGCACCGCGTTCCCGGAGGAGTATGCACGCTATTGCGCGACGGTGCGCCGATGGTTGTGAGTTTCCCTTTTCTCAAATGCGAGAAGTTTATTCAACGCTGAGGCAATTGCACGCGAGCCGCTGTTAAGGCCGCGTTAAGTCGACAGTCCTGCTCTTGTTCGTGTGACGAGACGCAAGACCTTTGGGTACTCAACAGGAACGAACCGCGCAGGGGGAGAAGCGTGCCCCCACGTGTAGTGAAACGAAAGGTTCTGGTTCCTGCGCAGGTCGTGTACCCTTTGGCTCCTCGTCGTGACTTCACGCGTCGTTCCTGTTTCCGTCGTGATCCCCACGCTCAACGAAGCAGACCGCTTGCCGGCGTGTCTGGCGTCGGTGCTCTGGGCCGACGATGTCATCGTTGCCGATGCGGGATCGACCGATAACACCGTCGAGATCGCGCGGCGCTTTGGGGCGCGAGTCATCGAGGAGTGCGGTCCCACCATCGGTGCGCAGAAGAACGCGGGCATCGACGTGGCGCGTCACCCGTGGATTCTCTCCATTGACGCCGACGAGCGGGTCACCCCCGAGTTGCAGGCGGCCATCACGAAGGCCGTTGAGGCGCCGGCGGCGGCTGCATATCGTGTGCATCTGCGCAACCGATATCTGGGAGCGTCCTTCGATCGTGGTGGATGGGCGCGTGATTATCATGTGCGACTCTTTCCCAGCGTCCACCGCTGGACGACGCACAAGGTGCACGAGCGCCTCGACGTCGACGGTCCGGTCGCCACGCTATCCGGTCGGCTCGAGCACGAGTCATATCGCGACCTCGCCCACCAACTGGAGAAGGCGGTCCGCTACTCGGTGTGGGGCGCCGACGATCTGCGCCATCGCGGCAAGCGGGTGCGCGCGTCGCAGCTGCTGCTCAATCCGCTGTGGCGTTTCGTCAAGACATACCTGCTCGAAGGGATGTGGCGCGAAGGATGGCGCGGCTTCGTGTTCTGCATGGTGCACGCTTGGTGTGCCTTCAGCAAATACGCGCTGCTCTGGGATGCCGAGCGCAAGGCCGGCGCCATTTCGTACGCGCACAACAATGGGGCCTTGTACAACGCTGCGGACGCCTCCGCCCTTATCGACCTCGCCGAGGACGGGCCCTTCGTACAGCGGGCATAGGGGCGCATGCGCGTTCCTATTCTCTGTTATCACCGCATCGAAACGCCGCCGGCGGGCGCGGCCGATGACACGAACTTCGTAACGCCTGCGCTCTTCGCCGGCCATCTGGCAAGCCTGCATGGTGCGGGCTTTACGGGCGTGACCGTGCGAGACCTGCTGGCGTGGCAGCGCGGCGAACGACCGCTCCCGGCCAAGCCCATCGCCATCACCTTCGACGACGCGTACGCGAGTGTGGTGACGCACGCGGTGCCTGCGCTCGATGTATACGGATGGCCATGCTCCGTCTTTGCCGTGTCCGGCTACGTGGGCGGCAGAAACGTCTGGGATCCCAACGCGCCCCCGGCCACACTGCTCGACGCGACCGCGCTTCGCGGTCTCCTTGCCGCTGGCCACGACATCGGCGCGCATACCCGGCACCACCGTCGAGTGCGCGGACTCGACGAGCCGGACGCGATGGAAGAGTTGTCCGGTGCCAAGTACGATCTGGAGCAGCTGCTCGGCGTCTCGTGTGAGAGCGTGGCGTTCCCGTATGGCTCCCACGATCCGGATACGCTCGCGCGCGTGCAGCGGGCGGGGTATCGCGGCGCGCTCACGCTCAAGCGCTGGGCCAATGGCGCGCGGACCAATCCCTATCGATTGGGGCGCATGAGCGTGGGCGGTCCGCTGCCGCCGTGGAGGCTGCGCGCAAAGCTCACCAAGATGTTCTTCACCCCGTCGTTTTCCTGATCTACCATCCCTCTTCCGACGAAGCCGTCCCTATGAGTGAACAGCACCCCACCGATACGCCGGTCATCGGCGCCGACAGCTCTGCGTTGCCGCTCACGGCCCGCCTCGCACGCGGCGTCCGCAAGGCGTTTGGCGTCGACCGCGAGAGCCGCTGGAATCGCGAGTACACCGAAGGGGGCTGGGACTGGTTGCGCAACATCGACGAACTGGCGCACCACTGCGTGTTGGCCGGCTACGTCAGCTATCTCAAGCCGGGTGGCAGTGTGCTCGACGTCGGCTGCGGCGAGGGTGTCTTTCAGGAGCAGCTGCGAGGCGCTGCGGGCCGGTATCTCGGCGTGGATTTCGAGGCGCCCATTCAGAAGGCGGCCCACAAGAACAACGCGACCACACGCTTCGTGGTCGGCGACATGAATGAGTTCACCACGACCGAACGCTTCGATGTCATCGTCTTCAACGAGAGCATCTACTATCTGCACGACACGCAGAAGGGCTTGCAGCGCTACGAACAGTTCCTCAACCCCGACGGGGTCGTGTTGATCTCCATGCACGGCAAAGAGCGCAACGATGCGATCTGGGCCGAGGTGCACGAGCGCTACACGGCGCTCGATGAAGTCACGATGGTGAACAAACGCGGCGTGAAGTGGACCACCAAGGCGCTCGTGCCTCCCACCAGTCAGTTCACGCTGCCGCCGCAGGCGCCTTGAGCGGCGAGCCATCGGGCTTGGCCACGAACACCCAGACCGACTTCGAGCGCACCGAGTAGTACATGCGCAACAGCACGCGTCGCGGCGACGGAGCGCAGGTGAACGTGAACGCGAATGTCTCATCCAGCTTCTCGTCGCGCACGCCATCCTGGAATCGGCCGAAGAAGGCGGGAATCCGCGCCCCGGGGCATACATCCTGGAAGAAGTCCTGGCCCAACGGGCGTGGAATGCTCCCCGCCTGTTCGCGTTCCGTGCGGTTGTAGCTCAGGACCGCGCCGGTGGGATCGAGTTGAATGATGCCGTAGGGGATAGCATCGAGTTCCTCGACCGTCAGGCGGTCGAGGAAAGGCGCGAGAATGCGGGTGGTGGTGTCGAGGGGCATTGGACGGTGACGCGGGACCACATTCGGTGGGGGGGCGGCGTGGTCGACATCGACCGACGGGACGGCCCCCAGAAATGAGGGTCGGCCCCTCCGGGGTACGACTTTAGTCCTACGGACACACAATTCGTCCCTCCGGCGCCAACCTCGTTGCCCGGAGCGCCACCGCCCCCCACATTCCCGCCTCATGGTACCTGTCTTCTCCCGCCTCCTGTCCCCGGTGACCCTCGCATGACCATTTCCTGGATCGACTGGGTCATCGTCCTGATCACGATTCTGGTCTGCTTCGTGCCGGCGCTCTTCCTGGCCAAGCGATCGGGGTCGAGCACCACCGAATTCTTCGCCTCCGGCCGCTCCGTCCCCTGGTGGCTCGCCGGCCTGTCCATGGTCGCCACGACCTTCTCCTCCGACACCCCCAACTGGGTGACGGAGCAGGTGCGACGCTACGGCGTGGCGGGCAACTGGCAGTGGTGGGCCTTCGTGCTCACCGGGATCGCCACGGTGTTCTTCTTCGCGCGCCTCTGGCGCCGCTCGGGCGTGCTCACCGACCTCGAGTTCTACGAGCTGCGCTACTCCGGCAAGGAGGCGTCGCTCGTGCGCGGGTTCCGCGCGGTCTACCTCGGCCTGTTTTTCAACTGCTTCATCATGGGCATGGTGACGCTGGCCGCCTGCAAGATCGCCAACATTCTGTTCGGGCTCTCGCCGTGGCAGACGATTCTGCTCACCGGCGTGCTCAACGTGGTGTTCGCCGCGCACTCCGGGCTGTGGGGGGTGCTCGTCATCGACATGATTCAGTTCTTCATCAAGATGACGGCGGTATTTGCCGCGGCGTGGTTCTCGCTCGTCGAGGTCGGCCGCCGCTTGGGGAACGACGCGAACGGCTGGTTGGGGCTCAAGTTGCTCGTCGAGCGACTCTCCACGTTGCAGGTGGTGCAGGGCGCCGGTGATGCGCAGCCGGTCATGTCGACGCAGAACGGCACTGGTCAGCCCATTCTCGACATGATGCCGAACTTCAGCATGTCGGATTTGGCGCTCATGATTTTCATTCTGCCCATCGCCATCAGCTGGTGGGCCAACTGGTATCCGGGCGCCGAACCGGGCGGTGGATCGTATATCGCGCAGCGCATGCTCGCCTCCAAGTCCGAAAAGGACTCGTTGGGTGGTACGCTGTTCTTCAACATTGCGCACTACGTCCTGCGCCCGTGGCCGTGGATCATCACGGCACTCTGCTCGATCATCGTCTACCCGGACCTCGCCTCCATCAAGGCGGCGTTCCCCACGGCCGACCCTACCCTCATTGGGCACGATTCGGCGTTCCCGGCCATGCTCAAGTTTCTGCCGGTGGGTTTTGTGGGGCTCATGATCGGCGGACTGCTCGCCGCGAATTCATCGACGATTCTCACACACCTCAACTGGGGATCGTCGTATCTGGTGCACGACTTCTATCGCCGCTTCGTGCGCAAGGACGCGCCGGACTCGCACTACGTGAATGCCGGACGCCTCTCCACGGTCGTGCTATACGTCTTTGCGGCGCTCCTCAGTCTCACGATGAGCTCCGCGCAGCAGGCGTTTCAGGTGTTGCTGTCCATCGGTGCGGGTACGGGGCTGCTGTACATCGCGCGATGGTTCTGGTGGCGCGTCTCGGCGTGGTGTGAAATCGTGGCCATGGTCGTCTCGCTGGTCACGTCGCTCGCGGTACCACGTCTCATGCCCGGTGCCGACTTTGCCACGACCACGATCGTGCAGGTGGGCATCACTACCTTGGCGTGGCTCATTACCGCCTTCGTGGGTCCGCAGACGGACCGCGCAACGCTGCTCAGTTTCGTGCGCAAGGTGAAACCCGCCGGGCCGGGATGGACCGCACAGCGCGCTGAAGCCGGTATCAGCGATCGCGAAGTCGCCGAAGAGAATCGCATCGGCACGTCGATGATCGGCTGGTTGTCCGGCTGCGTCGTGATCTGGTCGTCGCTCTTCGCGATCGGCAACTTCCTGTACGCGTCGGGCGATCCGTCGCGCGTCACGGACGCGTGGATACTCACGGGCGTCTTCGCGGTGAGCGGCCTGGTGTTGTTGAGCGTCACCCGCAAGCTGTGGGCGGCGAGCGAGGGGTAACACCGCGGTTACTGCGTCCCTGCCGTCTGTAGTTTCTGCCGTCTGCGTTCTCGGCGCGATGCTGCGGTATCGCGCCGAGTCGGCAGACGGCAGGGTTCTAGACGGCAGGCGCGGAGGGGGCGCCGCTTACGGCGCCCGCTTCTTCCCGCCGGCCAGCGAGCGATAGTACTCCTCGACCATCTGGCGATATTCCGCGGGCGCACTCGTCCGCGCGCCAACCGCGGGGCGACCTTCCGCGCTGCCGGCTACGGCGCGATAGAGCGAGAACTCGAAGTCCTTGAGCCGTTCGACCAGCGCGCTCTGGAGCTGCTCTACCCCTTTGGGATCGCCAAAGGCGCCGCTGTTCTCGAACTCGCGCATCGCCTGAATGGCCCGATCGAGATCCTGCGTGCCGACGCCCTGCGCCGCGGCGTCACGGCGAACCTCTTCGGCGCTTTGCCTGCGCATGCGCATTTCCCGCGCGAACTGCTCAGCGTCGGCGCGCGTGACCCCGGTAGGCATCGCACCTCCGCCACGTCCCATCTGATTGCCGGGCTGTCCACCGGGACGCGCCGCGCCTTGTGCCGCACCGCCGCGTGCGCCCTGCTGGCTCTGGCCTTGCTGGCCCTGCTGGCCTTGCTGGCCTTGCTGGCCTTGCTGGCCCTGCTGGCCCTGCTGGCCCTGCTGGCCCTGCTGGCCCTGCTGGCCTGGCTGGCCCTGCTGGCCTGGCTGGCCCTGCTGGCCTGGCTGGCCCTGTTGCCCCTG
Source organism: bacterium (assembly GCA_027484025.1). Lineage (GTDB taxonomy): Bacteria > Gemmatimonadota > Gemmatimonadetes > Gemmatimonadales > Gemmatimonadaceae > Gemmatimonas. Next base: position 21,960 of record JAIXTI010000123.1, on the reverse strand, counting down.
TGCGCGCTGCGCCACGCGTTCGCGTAGCGATTCCATCCCCGACACGAGATCACGCGTGCGCTCGAGTGTGCGTTCCTGCCCGCGTGACGCCGACTCGCCCTGCAATGCCCCGGACGCGCTACGAAGACGTTCGGACACGTCGCGCAGATTCTCGCCAATCTGATTCTCGAAGGCCTCGGCGTACTCCGCGCTGCCGCTTCGCGCGACCTGCTTGGAGAAGTCGATCTTGTCCGCAAGGCGTGTTTCGCGAATGGCATCGGCGGCCCCGGCGACTTGGCCGGCGGCCTTGGGCTGCTCTCGCCGCGCTGCACGCGACAGACGATCGGCAGCACTCTCCAGCTGACGCACATCGGCACTGAGCTTGTCCTTCTGCTGCGTGACCTGCTGCTGACGCTGGGCGCGCTCCCCGGCCGATGCGCCCTGCATCTCCTTCACGCTTTCGGCAATCTGCTGTTGACGCGCCTCGAGATCGCGCGCCTTGTCGGCGAGCTCCTGAATGCCACGCGTGGTGCCCGAGGCCCGCGCCCCCTCCAGATTCCGCGCCGCTCTGTTCAACTCCTCGAGCGCCGCGCCGCCTTGCGCTGATGACCCGGTCGCCGCGCGGCGCATGTTGTCGGCCGCCTGCTGCAACTGCTGTGCGGCACGCTGCAACTCCTGGTTGTTCTCCTCGCGCGCCAACCGCTCAAGGCGACGGGCTTCTTCTTCGGCCTGCCGCGCCAGCTCACGCTGCGCACCGCTCGCACTGTTGCCACCGCTCGGGCTCCCCGAAGACGAACGCCCCGCCGCACCGGCTGATGCACCGCCTGACGACGCACCACCGGACGAGGATCCCGACGCGCCTCCCTCCTGCGCGAGTCGCTGCCGCATGGCTTCTGCCATGCGCTGCATCCGTTCGTTCTCCTGCTGCTGACGACTCGCCAGTTGACGCAACCGGTCGAGCGTTTCGTCGACCTGCGGCTGCGCGCCGTCCTGCGCACGCTGCTGCTGCACCGTCTCGTACTGGTTGCGCTGTTTGTCGTTCTGCAACTCGAACAGGTCGGCGAGATCTTCTGCGCGCTGCTGGCCACCCCCGCCGCCTCCGCCGCCACCCCCGCCGCCGCCCATCTGCACCTGCACGTCGCGATACAGCGCCTCGGCACGCTGCAGCCGCTGCAAGGCGCGCTGTTCAGGCCCCAAGGCGTCGTTACCGCGCACCAGCCCCAGTTGCTCCTCAGCGCTCTTGAGCTCGACGGTGGCCTGCTGCAGTTCGGCGCGAATCTTCGCGAAGTTGGTGTCTTGCGCGGCCACGCCTCGTTCGGCCAAACGCTTCACCAGCTGATCGACGTCCTCACGCAAACGCCCTTCGGCAATCGCCAGCGTCGTCATGTTCTCGCGACGCTGCTTGGCATTGGTGGCCGCACTGTCGCGCAACCAGTTGAAGGTGCCCGCCACCACTTCACGCTGACGCGCGACGAACCCGTCGGGCGAATCGCCTTGTGGTTGACCACCACCACCCTGCTGTTGCTGCTGCGCGCGTTGGTCCGATTGCCGGTAATCCTTCCCGAAGGGACGCACTTCGAGGAAGTACACGTCGCTGCTCCCCACGAGCCCCGCACCATCTTTGGCGACCGCGTGGTACGCCACCAGGTCGCCGGGCTGCAGCGACATCTCCTCGAGAAAGAGCGTGTGCGCCCCGCGCGTATCGCGCGGACGACTCGAGCCGCCCGCGATCGTCACCCGCTTCTCGTCACCGCCGTTGACGCGATAGCGCAGCTCGAGCGAGCGCACTCCCAAGTCGTCCGACGCCTGCACGGAAATCGTGACTTCATCGGTGTTACTCACCTTGGTGTCGCGGCCGGGCTCCTCGATGCGTACAATGGGCGCGCGATCGGGAATGGCATCGACCACATACTCCACGCCGCCCGCCACCACCGTGCCGTCGGCGGTGGAGAGATCCACGTGATAGAAACCGCTCTTCTGCACCGTAAAGCGCCCCACGACGGTGCTGTCACTCTCGCGCGCCATCGCCACCGTACGACCGTCGTCGAAACGGAGTGTGCCGCCGGCGACGGCGCGCGTCACCTTGGCGCGTACGACCACCGTCGTACCAACGACAGCCGCCAGGTCGCCCGTGTCATCAATGTGCTCGGCAGGTAATCCGCTATACGACGGGAACTGCAAGTCGAGCGACACGCGCGAGACGGCCGGCAGATCGTTCACCGTGAGTGTGAAGATCGCCGAGCGCACCTCGGCCGACTCCACGTAGTACTCAGTGCGCTGCACGATGTCGAACAACCGCGAACCGAAACGCGACGAATCCGCATCGGGGGCCATGGGCAGACGCTGCCATTCGCCCGCACTGTCGCTCCTGAACACGAGCTCCGCGTTCGACGCCGCAAAGCCCACCAGCGCCGCTTCCACCTCGATGGCGCCGCCACGCGGGACGCTCGCGTTTCCGGGCGTTACCGTAAGCATACGTACCGGCACCGCAGCTTGTGCGGTGCTGTACGGCACGAACAGCAACCGGGCCACATCGCGCACCGCCTGCGGTCCGAAGAACAAGAGCAGCGCGGCGCCAGCGGACACACCGGCAAATGCCTGTCCCGCGCGAATCATGCGAGGCCGCTCGAGCGCCATGTGCGCTTCGAGCGGGCGAATGGCCGCTGCAGCACGTGACATGAGGCGTGCCGACAGCGATGGTGACGGACGCTCATGTTCCGGGAGCTGCGCCTCCTGCACCGCGGTGAGGAGCGCCTGCTTGAGCGATGGTTCCCGCTCCTCGACGTACAACGCAAACCGCTCATCCGAAGCGCGACGGAGCAATGGCACGAGCAGGCCATATACCAACGCGCCGGCAATCACCATGTAGCCGAATGCGCGCGCGATGACGGGGGCGGTGGCGCTTCCGTCGGTGAATCGCATCACCACGAGTGCCGCCAGCGTGGCCAGCACGATTGCGACGGCCAACCAGACCAGTGATTCGAGCAACACGCGCAGGCGCCACTGCCGACGCAGGGCCGCCAACGTAGTGAGCAACTGCCGATCGGGGCTCATGCGTAGTGCTCCGGCTTGCTGGGAACGCACATGGGACAGCTCACAGTAGACTTCACGACTGACTCCGCGACTGTGCCACGATACGACGCGCCGTACCACGGCGACCGCGTGTGGCAACAAAAGTTTCCAGCACCAACAGCAGCAGCGCGGCCAGCAGGAGCAAGCGCCATGGCGACTGTCGACGCTCGAGTTCCTCGTCGGACTGCGGCGCGTCGGCGGCGCGACCCAAGCTGTCCGCGCCGGTCTGTACGCCAAGCAACAGCTCGGCGGTGTCCATGGGCGTGAGGACTGACTCCGACGTGGGTACGTTCACAGCCAGCACACTGACCGCGTCGCCACCAACACGTTCGGCGTACGCGCGATACACGCCGGCGTCGGTCAGGGGAATCGCGGTGCCCTGCGAATCGGCCACCGGGCGAATGAGTGATCCGTCGGGCGCTTCCACCACCGGTGACGCGATGGCACGCGAGAGCGCCCAGCGCTCACCCGTGGTGCGCCAGAGCGGCGTCGCGTCACGCCCTGATGCGTGCATGACCAGCTGTCGCACGAACGGGAGAAACGCGGGCTGCAGCGGGAAGTCTCCAGCGTTGTTGTCGAGCGGCAGTGCCAACACGAGCACCCGCCCCTGACCGACGCGTCGCTCGACCACTGCCGGGAGCCCATCATCAAAGCGTGCCAGGACATCGCCCTCGGGTGCTGCGTCGAGCCGAGCGTATCGGAAGAGGCGTACCGCGCCGAGTGCATCGGGTACCTCGCGAAAGGGCGCGAAGAGCGGGTGCTCCGTGCGGACATCGCGTAGCGTGCCGCCACGATCACTCAGCCGGTCAGCGTTGCCGGCCACCGTCGCCGGAATGAGCGGCGACAGGCTGCCGCGGCGTGCCCCAAGCCGACGGCCAACCACGACCACCGCCCCGCCGCCGGCTTCCAGCCAGGGGGTAATGCTGCTCCCGGGCACGGCGTCCCAATACACCATGACACCAGTGCGCGCCGAGGGGGACGCTTCGCTCGCGTCGCGTGTCAGCTGGACCGACGGCGCGCGTCCGATATCGAGCGCGCGTTCGAGGAACAGCGTTTCGACGCCGCCGTTGATAAGCGTCACGCGCAGGTCATCGTCGCGGGGCACAACGGCCACCAGCGTATCGTCTGCGGCGAGCGCATCCGGCGACAGTGAGAGTTGCACCGCCACGGCACCTTCCGGCGCCGGTACCGGCGCAAACGTGACGACCGTTTCTCCGGTTGCGGCCAGCGTGACCTGCTGCGTGGCGGCTTCGCGTCCGTTGAGCACAAGGCGCACTGCGCGCTCCTGCGGCGCCGTCCCCCCGTGACGCTGCAGGCGCGCCTTCACCGCAAGTAGCGTCCGCTCGCCACTCACCACGCGTCGCGCATCGACGGCGTGTACGGTGCTGTTCTCCCAACGTTCGGGACCAACGGCAATGCCGCGCACCGATACGCCGGTTGGGAGTTCTACGCCGGCAACCCCCACGGCGCCGGACCGTTGCAGATCGGATATGACGACGATCTGTGCCGCGGCAAACGGCGCATCGAGCAGCTGCTGGCGCGCGACGCGCAGGGCCGGCGCGAGGCGGGTACCGCGTGCCCGCGGTGAGAGGCTCCCCAGCGAGGCGACGGCCGCGGCTTTGTCGGTGGTCAGACGCTGCCGTGTTTCTGCCATGTCGTCGTACGCCACGATCGCGACACGATCGTTGTTGCCAAGTGTCGCGATCACGGCGCGCGCCGAATCGAGTGCGCGGGCCCACGTGCCCTCGTAGCCCATACTCAGCGAGCGGTCGACGAGCACGACAACGGCGCGGCTGCGGGCATCGCCCGCGCTCGCGCGCTGCGAACGGAAGAGCGGGCGCGAGAAGGCCAACACGAGCAGTGCCAGCGCCGCGAGACGCAGCAGCAAGAGCGGCCAGTCGCTGACCCGCTGCCGCTGTTCGGTGCGGATGGTGAGCTTCTCGAGGAACATCAGCGACGGGAACAGCTGAGGCTTGTCGCGATCACGGTGGCGCAAGTGCAGCAGCAGCGGCACGGCCAGTGCCGCCATGGCGGCGAGAAACGCCGGGACGAGGAAGCCCATCGTCAGCGCACCCGGCTGCGCGACAGCCGCGCGTCGAGGTAGCTGTGCAGCGCGCGATCGAGCGGCTCGCTGGTGTCGAGGCGCACGTAATCGGCACCGGCCGCCGTGAAGCGCGACTGCAGCGCCTGATGGTGGGCTGTCACGAGTGCCTTGTACTTTTCGCGCAAGGCCGCCGGCTTGAGTGGGAGCAGCGCACCGGTCTCGGCATCTTCGAACGTCGTGTCGTCGTCGCCGGGCAAGTCGCGTTCGCTCGGATCGACCACGTGGAACACGATCACGTCGTGCCCGTGCATGCGCAGCGCGTCGACAGCGCGCCCGACAGCGTCGGGTTGCTCGTAACAGTCGCTCACCAGCACCAGAATGCCGGCACGCTGCGAAAGCAGCCCCACCTTCTCGAGCGACGTGATCAGCTGGCTCGGCCCGCCAGCCTTGGTCGCCGCCAGCGTGTGCAGCATGCGCTGCAGGTGCCGCACCGACGGCGGGATGACGTCGACGAGCTCCTGTGTGAACGTCGCCAGTCCAACGCGGTCACCCTGCGTTTTGGAGAGCCAGGCCAGGCTGGCGGTAAGCATACGCGCGTACGCGAACTTCGTGACCGCGCCGCTGCCGTAGTTCATGCTTCCCGATGTGTCGACCGCGAAGAGTACGCTCGCATTGGTGTCGGCGTCGTACTCCTTGATGTAAAACCGGTCAGTCCGGCCGTACACACGCCAGTCGATGCGCCGCAGGTCGTCCCCCGGCTGATACGACCGATGTTCCGCAAAGTCGAGCGACGAACCTTTGCGCATGGAGCGATGCTGACCGTGCATGAAGCCGTCCACGACGGTACGCGCCAACAGCGCGAGATCGGAGATCTTCGCGAGCAGCGCGGGGTCGAGAAAGGCAGCCGGAGCAGCAGACACAGGAGATACCGGTCAGAGCGAAGACTTGGGCACGGACACCGATTCGAGCAGGCGCGCCACCATGCTGTCGGTGGTGACCTTTTCCGACTGCGCCTGAAAGTTCACGAGCACACGGTGACGCAGCACGGGGCGTGCGAGTGCCTTGACGTCATCGAAGCTGGCGCTGGCGCGCCCCTGCAACAGCGCCCGCGCCTTCGCGCCCAGCACCAGCGCCTGCGCCGCGCGAACGGATGCGCCGTAGCTGACATACTGCTTCACGTACTCCGGGCTTCCCACGTCGGTGGGACGCGTGCAGCGCACGAGCTTTACCGCATAGCGTGTGACCGCATCGGCAATGGGCAGCCGGCGCACCACGCGTTGATATGCGAGGATCTCCTCCTTCGACACCACCGGCTGCACCGCCTCCGGAGGGAGCGCCGTAGTCGCTTTGACGACGGCCACTTCGTCTTCTTCCGGCAGATAGTCGAGCATGACCTCGAGCATGAAGCGGTCGAGCTGCGCTTCCGGCAGCGGATATGTCCCTTCGAGTTCGATGGGGTTCTGTGTCGCAAACACGAAGAACGGCTTGTCGAGCTCGTAAGTGCGCCCCTGGACGGTCACGCGCCGCTCTTGCATGGCCTCCAGCAGCGCCGCCTGTGTTTTGGGCGGCGTGCGGTTGATCTCGTCGGCCAGCAGCACGTTGGCGAACACCGGTCCCGGCATGAACGCCAGACGTCGCTGCCCCGTGGCCGGATCATCCTGAATGACGTCGGTACCCGTGACGTCACTGGGCATCAGGTCGGGAGTGAACTGGATGCGCGAGAACTTGAGATCGAGCGCGCGCGCAAGCGTCGAGATGAGCAGCGTCTTTGCCAAGCCCGGCACACCAACGAGCAGGCAGTTGCCGCCCGCGAACAGCGCAACCAGCGCCTGTTCCACCACGGCGTCCTGCCCGACGATCACCTTGCGGAGTTCGCTGGCAATCCGCTGTCCCGCGCCTTGCAGGCGGTCGGCCAGCGCCGCGTCGTCGAGGCGGTCCAGTTCATTGAGGGGAGCAGTCACGCAGGTCCTCGGCAGAGAGGGGAAAGGTCAACGCGTCAACGCGTAGATGATGTAATTCACGCCCAGCTTGTACGCTTCGTTCGACAGGTCCACGGGAAACATTCCGACGTCGGAGAACTCCCACATTTCGGACAGGTCGTTGTTGTAGTTCGCGATGGCCAGCAGCCGCTTCTTGGGGTCGTTGTCCTCGAAGAACCCGTAGAACTCCGACTTGAGCCCGTAATACGGATGCGTGTACGCCAGCGTCTTCACCTTGTAGAACGCATCGAACACCGGATGCGTGAGCTCCATCGGGATGGCGCGCGCATTCGGCAGCACCCGGCGCATCTGACTCTCGAAGTTGAGCCAGTGCTGTCCGGCAAAATCGTCGAAAATGATGAAGCCGCCCTTCGCGAGATAATTCCGCAGCCCAAGCACTTCCTTGTCGTTCGGTCGCCAGAAACCCGGTTCGGCCATGTACGCCACCGGGAACTTGCCCATCTCGGGATCGTCGAGCGTCAGGATGTTGCTCGATCCCAGTCGAATGCGGGCTGTGGACAGCGTGCTCAGGATCTTGGTAAAGTTGCGTTCGCCGCGTGGATAGTCGTGCGACCATGGCAGGTCGCGACCGCCGCGGAAGCCGCTCCCGCTGCTCAGGTCGGGCAGCATGTACTTCACCCGCACCCACGTGAACCGCCCATCGTAGGCGACGTTGGGTTCGAACTCCGGCGCTCGCCGGCGCTGCGCCTGAGCAGTCGACGCACCCAGAAGGCCTGACAGGGATACGATCACCAACAGCATACGACGCATCGCAGTCCTCATGCGCCACCGCCGCGCTTGCGCAGTTCGAGCAGCAACAGCTGCGCGTTCTCGTAGCTCGGCGCGTCTTCGAGAATGCTCAACAGCTCACGGCGCGCGCCCGGAATGTCGCCGCCGGCTGCCAACGCCCGCGCCAGCTCGTAACGCGCCTCGGTGAGATCGGGCGGGCGCAATGCAATCACCGCGCGCCGCTCACGAATGGCACGCGCGTGATCTCCCTGCTTGCCCGCCAGCACGGCCAGGGCCTCGTGATCGCCGGCCACATACGGCCACACCCAGATCATGCGCTCCAGCGCCGCCACTGCGCCAACGAGATCTCCACGGCGCTCGCGGAGCTCCGCTTCGAGCTTGTTCGCGGCATACGCGGTTTCATCGCGGTCGGTGACCTGCTCGATCATCTGCAACGCCAACGCAGTATCGTGCACCGACAACGCCACGCGCGTGAGGTACCATGCGGGGCCGTCATCCCCGGCGTACGAAGGGAATGCCCGACGCGCCCGCTCGAGCAATGCCCGCGCCGAGTCGCGCTGCGCCTCGCGCGGCGAATCGACCAGTTCCGCGGCACGTCGCATCGTCTGTACGAAGGTGCCGCCGCTGCTGTCGCCCGGCGCACTCGATGCCACTGCCTCGAGCTCCTGTGAGAACCGCTGCGTGAGCCACAGATCGAACTGCGCGTCGACTTGAGGCATGGTCAATCCGAGAACGCGCTGCATCACCGCGGGAGTGTCGAGGCCATCACGATACGCCACCAGCAGCGCCGGCAACGCGGCAGCCCCCTTGGTGCGCTCCACCCACTCACAGAACAGTGAGGCGTGGTAATAGCTGAATGAGGTCTCTTCGGCGTAGCGCGGCCGCATGAAGCCATCGGTCAGTTGGCTGATGGGGCGCAAGCGTCCGTTCTTGTAGGCCAGAATCCACGGCAGCGTCGTGCGCGCTCCCCAGCCGCTGTTTGCGCGACGTTCCTCGTGCACCGACAGCCCCTCGGACAGCCACCGCGGCACGCGATGCGCCGAGGCACCGAGCGTGAACGCGTGCGTGAGTTCGTGCCACGCCGTGCTGCCCCAGTTGAACGTGCCGCGTTCGCGCGCGTTGGGGGTGTCCATCGCCAGCAGACTCCCGAAGCTCACCCCCAAAGCACCCAGCCCCACCAACCCCACGGTCCGTACCGAGAAGTCGGCGTGTTGCCGGAAGAACTCGAGACGGACCGGTGTCGGTGCTTTGAACGCATAGCGTACCGACAACGAATCGTACGCACGCTCGAGCAATGGGATGATGTACAGCGACAGCAGTTCGGCATCGTCAACAGGCGCGACCACTTCGAAACGACCGCGCGAGACCGTGCGAAAGCTTCGCATCTTGTCCAGCAGATCGAGCGTGTTCTTGTGCCACAGGTTGAACGGATCGAGTGCGAAAGCCCGCTCCACCGCAGCGCGTCCTTCGGTCATTTGCCCCACGCGCAGTTGCGTAGTGCCCAGCACACCTAACGCCTTGGTGGAGCTGCTGTCGTAGCGCACGGCCAGCTGCGCCAGCTGCACCGATTCCGCATAACGTCGCTGTCTCCCCGCCGCTTCGGCCAGCGCCGTATAAAAGGCACTCGGTTGCGGCTGCAACCCGGTAACCGCCTGCAACGCACGTCGATACGCTGCCGAGTCGCCGCTCAGCCAGGCGTGCGCCCCAAGTACCGACCACGCGTCGATCGAGCTGCTGTCGGCGGCAATGGCGCGCTGCGCGGTCGTTCGTGCCGAGTCGAACGTTTCCGCATCGAGGTGCAGGCGAGCGACATACGCCAGCACGCCCGCATGCTGTGGTGCGATGGCCAGCGCACGACGCGCGGTCACGAGCGCCGTACCCTTACCCTCGAATTCTTCCACCTGCGCCAACCCCAACAACGCGTCCACATCGTTCGGGGCGCGCTTCAGCACCGCTTCGTACGAGGCGCGTGCTTCGGGAGCATTGTACTTGTCCAGGAAAAGCGCGCCGATGCGCCGCTGTGCGTCGAGGTTCGACGAGTCGGCCTTCACCGCGCGGTCAAAGGCCGAGAGCGCCGACCGAACGGCACCGGCATTGCCCGTACCGAGCAACACGTAGGCGCGGCCAACGGAGTTGTATTCGCTGCTGTTGCGGGCGCCCTGCTGTTCGTACGCCGCCGTGACGCGACGGGCGCGCTGCGCGGCATCGGAATGCGCGCCGCGTCGCGCCAGCGCGTCGGGGGCCGCGACGTCGCCCTCGAAACGATCCGCGCGGGCAGCGGGTTGCGCTACGGCAACGCCGGCCGCGAGCGCGGTGGCGAACGCGAGCCCTACCGAAAGTACAGGTCGGCGCATCACTGGCTGCCGCCCGCTGCCTTGATGGCTGCCGACTTTTCTGCGAGCGCCAGCAGCAGACGCTCCAACTCCGCCTCGTAGGCGGCGGCGTCCATGGTGGATTTGCGCGTGCGCAGTGCCGCCACCTGCGATTCCAATGCCTGCCGTTCCGCCAACAGCGCGGCAACCTTCGGATTGGTCGAGCTACCACGCTTGCCGAAGGCAATTCGTGCCGCCACGACCGAGTCACTCAACACGGCATGTTCGGTGAGCATCCGATTGCCGGCCTCGTACGACTTCCCCACTTCGGTCCGGGCAAAACGGAATGCCTCGAGCACCGAGAGCCGGCCATCCTTGTCGGCATCGGCGTCGTCACTTGTCAGCGCCCGCGTGAAGAACTGCAGGAATTCCGCGTCGTTCTTTTCCACCGCCGACCGCGTCGCCGTGACCACCACCCGCCCGGGAGTGGCAAGCACGGGCACGAAGTCGCCGCTGCCGGTGGCGGCGTTGACGAACACCACTTGCTGCTTCGTAAATGGCGCAAGCCAACTCGCGTACTCGGCGGCCGTCGCATCGGGACCCGGCAAGTTCACCTTGGAAGCCGCGCCTTCACCGCTGCCATGCCCCAGCAGCAACACAAGCAGGATGTCGCCAGGCGCTACACGCTTGGAGAGGGTGACGAACGCCTGGCCGATGTTCTCTTTCGTCGAGCGCCCGTTGAACGCGGCAGAGTCTTCGGTCAGTACGATGAGACTGGAATCGGCGACTCCCCAGCGTTCGGTCGCGGCAGTGCGCGTGGCCGTCACGGCGGTGGTGAAGCGGGTGCGAAACGCCGGATCGCCGGACAACCCGGCGACGACGAGCGCATGAGTGCGCTGCGCCATGGCCGGGACAGCCGTACTCAGCATGAGCGCCGCTGCCAACAACGAACACCGTATGCCACGCTCGCTGCTCATGCCAACCCCCTCCACCGACGGTAGCCCCATTCCGCGATCAGCATGACCGCCAACAGGAGGAATACCGCCGGCATGTCCCACAGATCCTTCGCTTCGCGCACCGTGACGCCGGCGTTGGTGAAGGTGGCGTCGTCGGCGAGCCGTGCCGCATCGTCGAGCGGGTAATAGCGCCCGCCGGTTTCGTCGGCGATACGGCGCAGAAGCGGTGTGCGAAGCTCGGCCTGCGCCACGTCGGCGCCACGCTCATCGACGAGCACCGTCGTCGTGACCGCCTGCACCGAGTCGCGGCCCGTCCGTGCGAGCGCATCGACGGTGTAACGACCCGTATCGCGCGGCGTGAACGTCGCACTGTAGCTCCCGTCGTCGCGCAGTGACCACTCGAGCGACAGTAGTTCACTCGTGCCCGTCGGGCTCGTCACCGTTGCCGACACGGTGGCGTCGTTGATGTCGACGAACTCTGCGGTGGCAACCTGGGCACGCAACACCACCGATTCGCCCGGCGCCACGCGCGCCGGTGTTGCGGTGACGGCAAGTGGCGCCGGCACATCATCCACGAGCCAGCGGATCATCTGGCGCCAGAACGTCTGATGCGTGCGGTCTTCGACGGGCGTATTCACGTCCATGCGCCAGAGCCACGAGTCCTGAGCGCCGAACACCGCACTCATCCCGCGGCCATAACGCTGCCACGACAAAATCGGAATGTCGCTACGCCCATCCGTGCTCCGACCGCTCAACAGCATCGTCGCGCCGGCGCGCAGCGCACCGAGGCGGTTCACGATCGTGAGCGACGGCAGCGAATCCCAACGCTGCCGCGAGCCCGCGAGCGATTCACGCAACTGCAACGCCGGGTGCACCTCACCAGCACGCGTGGGGCGCAGCTGCACTTCGGTGGCAGGGCCCTCGGCGTTCACCTCGCCGCGCGCGACCGTCAGCGGCAGCACGTCGGACAGCGGCGTCCCGGCAAATCCGCCCTCCGCCAGCGACGCGCGTCCGCCGAGGACGAGCAGCGCGCCACCGCGCACGCTCACGAAGTCGGCGAGCATGCGCAGCTGGTCGCCAGTGAAGAACGCCGCCTCGACACTCCCGAGAATGATGGCACGATACGCGAACAGTTCGTCACGCGTGGTGGGAAACCCGTTGAGCAGTTCGAGGCTGTCGCGCACGCCAAGGCGCAGGTACTTCTTGTCGGCGCTGCGCATGAGTCCCACCACGACCACCGCGCTGTCGTCGTTCACGGCGCGACGCAGAAAGGCAAACTCCGGTCGCGGTTCGCCTTCGACGTACAGTACCCGGTCGGGACCGCCGCGCACTTCGAGGCTCGTCTGCCATTCGTTGTTTTGCGTGACGATTTCGCTGGCAAGCGGCGCGACCCGCACCGCGAGCCGATGCACGCCCACCGGCAGCGGCGGAACGCGCACGCGTACGGTGGTGAGATCGCCGCGCGCGGGCGGCGCGACGGTTTCTGTCGCGACCACGCGCCCGTCGGCTTCGAGGGTGAGCGGCACCGCGTTTCGCCCAAGGCCACGTACACGAACATCGACTTCGACCACACCCGCCGCGCCGGAAAGCATGCGCCGCGGCGCCTGTACCCGCTCGATGGCGATATCGCGATCGAATCGCTCGCGCCCCACACCAACCGTGTAGACCGGCACGCGCCGTGCGCGCAGCGCCAGCAGCGCGTCGTCCATGGATGCGGTGCCGTTGTCGGCACCGTCGGATACCAGCACGACACCGGCGAGCGGCATCCCTTCGAGGTCGTCGCGGGCGTCCTGCAGTGATTGTGCGAGGTCCGAGCGCGTGCCGGTGGCTTGCACCTCTCCGGCGCTGCGCACCGGTGTCGCCCCGGCGGCAAAACGGAAACGCCGCAAGGCGAAGCGCGTGGCCAGCGTTCGCATGAGCGCGCTGCTGTCGGCAAAGGTGCGCTGGACTGCTGCGAGCCGTGTGCTGCTGTCGGCGTCGGCAATGCGCATGCTGCGTGAATCGTCGTAGAGCACCGCGAGCACATTGCGCTGCGGCACCGCGGCGGCGGTCACGAGCCCCGGACGAAACAGACAGGCAACCACCAAAAGCAAAGCCGCCAGGCGCAGCGCGCCAAGCACGGCGCGATCACGAAGCGGGAGCGTGCGCAACCGGCTGTGCGTGAAGAGCACGAGCAGCACGAACGCAACCGCCGCCACCGAGAGCACGACCACGGGCAACACGGGCGCCACGACGAACTCCCCGCGGGCAAAGGCGCGCGGGGGATACTTGAAGAGCCACGTGCCAATCGTGTCGAACCAGGATCCCACGTGTGCTCAGCTGGTGAAGGGGACTGCCGGAACATTGGACACCGCGATCGGGCAAACGGTGCGCCTGCCCGAGATGCATGGCCGTCAACAGACAGTGCAGCGCGGCGCGGCTGCCGTCCACTGTTGACGCAGCAGCACCGCGGGATGTTGTGGGCGCTGCGCCACCGACCCGGTCATTAACGCCCGGTCCGGAATGTCGTCCAAGAGGGTGAGGCGGGCGCCGTGCGGGCGACCGCTGCACTCAACCGGAAGGCTCTGATGACACATATCCGTTCCCATCTGTTTCTCGCCGCGACTGTGGCGGGATTGGCATTCTCCAGCGGCGCGTCGGCGCAGGGGCCCGGCGCACCGGGCGGTCCCCGTCCGCGTGGCGCGCAAGGCGGCGCTCCGGGGATGGCGCGCGGAGCAGACGCTCAGGCGAGGGGCGGCGCGCGCGGTAATCCGGCAGCCATGCTGCTCCGCATGAGGAGTCAGCTCAACCTCACCGAAGATCAGGTCAAGAAGCTCGAAGCGCTGCAGAACAGCGCGTCCCCGAAGCCGAACGCATCCGACCGTTTGCGGGCGCAGGCCGACCTCATGGACGCCATGCAGGGTGACGGAAACCTCGCGAAAGCGCGGACGGCACTCGACCGCATGAGTGCGTTACGCAACGAGCAGATGATTGCCGCCTTGCGGCAGCGTCAGGAGGTCCGGGCCGTGCTCACGACAGCGCAGAAGTCGACCCTCGACAATTTGCGCCAGCAGCGTGCGGGGAAGGCGCGGCGTGGTCGCGGGCAGGGTGGCCGCGGCATGAATCGCGGCCAGGGACCGCGTGGACAGGGCGGCCCCGGTATGGGCGCTGGGGGAATGCGCGGCCGTGGGATGGGTGGCCCCGGCATGGGTGGCCCCGGCATGGGACAGCCGCCGATGGCGCCGAACGGCAACCGCCGTCGCGGCATGATGCCGCCGGCCAGTCAGGAGCTGCCGCCCGACAGCCTCTGACTCACGGCATGACCGCAACGGGGACCATCGCACACTGATGGTCCCCGTTGTCGTTTGTCACCACGAGGCCTTAGTGCTCGTCGGCCGACGGTCCGTACAACCCCGGCACCGGCACATCGAGCAGACGATAGTACATCGTCAGCTGGGCGCGATGATGAATCATGTGATTCAGCACCATCGAACGCAGCACGGCGATGCGCGGCATGCTCATCACCACATGACCGCCGGCCGTCGCTTGCCACGTCTGCTGCAACGTTTCATCGGTCATGGTGGCGAGCACGTCGGAGAACGCCGCGACGCGCGCATCCCAGATCTCCAGAAACTCGGCGGCCGACTGCGGATCCACCTTGCCGGGCGCGGGCGCGTCGAAGGCGAGTTCCGTGGTCGTGCACGTCACCGTGCCCCAGAGCGGCGGATCGAGCAAGTGAATGGCGAGCTTGCCGAGTGGCCAGCTTTTCGCGTGCGGGGTGAAGTCCCGCTGATCGAACGGAAGCCGCTCGAACATGCGGCGCGTGCTCGCGAACTCGGGCGCGAGGTCCATCAGGGCCAACTCAGCCATCGTCGACATGGAAGCTCCGAAAAAGACGAGAAGAATTACGACGAAGAAGCCTACGTGGGGCGCTCCTGCGCGAGTCGCCACCGCTGCACATCCGCGGGCGTATCCAGATCGAAGACCCCGTCGGCGAGAAACTCCGTCAGGGTGTCGGCGTGTTGCAACAGCGGGCGCGCGCCCTGATCACCGCTGAGCTGTTCGAGCCACGGCCAATCCTCGCACGGCAATACCGCGGGAATGCCACGAACCTGCACGCCGTCATCACGGGTGTACAGCGAGGCGACTCGGCGATTTCCTTGGGCGCGCGCGCATAGGGCTCGCAGGTGCGATGCGGAGACCGACGGCATGTCGCAGGCCGCAATGACTACCGCCTGCACATCGGGCCCATGTAGGCGCACCGTCTCGACACCCACGGCAATCGAGCGCCCCATCCCATCGGCCCATGCCGGGTTCTCCACGACGTGCACGGTCTCGCCGATCAGCGCATCCCGCACGCGCGCCGCTTCGGCGCCCAGAACCACGACGACCATCTCGCAACCAGCCTCGCGTAGCGCCCGCGTCATGCGCACGACGGCCGTGGTACCGGAGTGGTCCTGCAAGAGTTGCTTGGGTGATCCCAATCGCCGAGAGGCGCCCGCGGCGAGCAACACGCCGGCTACGCCGGTCAGTGCCGGCACAACTCAGGGCTCCGGCGGCTCGGGCAGGTCACAGCGCAGCGGCACCTCGGGCACGATGGGCGCGATGTCACGGGTGAGTAGCTGCGGCGTCGGTGTGCGCGAATGAATGGGGCTCTGGCGCTCGCGCAAGAATCCCGCCGGGCGCCCGTGCATGACCGCTTCGATTTCGCCGATCGCAGCCAACGCAATCGACGCGGGACTTTCGCCCCCCAGATCGAGACCAATCGGCGCGTACAACTTGTGGCGCATGCGCGCGGTGAGCGGCGTTCCCAGCGCGAGCAGCGCGGCCTCGGCGTGTTCCACCAATTGCTCGGCGCGTTTGCGCGATCCCAACACCCCCACGTACCCCAACGGGAGTGGCAGCGTCGACGTCAACCATGCGCTATCCACATCGAAGATGTGCGACAACAGCGCGACCGCCGTGCGGCCGTCGTGCGGCAATTCGGTGAGTGCCTGGTGCACGGCATCGAGCTGGCGAACATGGCGTCGCACGATCCCATCAGGGACGTCGATGCTGTCGAGCAGGGCGGGGCGGTGGTCCAGCACCGTGACCTGCCAGCCCAGCGTGTGCGCGATGCGCGCGAAGGCCTCGGCGCCGCGGCCGGCTCCCACGCAGTGCAGCGCGATCGGCGCGACCAGCGGTTCGATAAAGACCGTGATGTCGTCGGCGACCGCATGCTGCATGGCGTTCCCGGTGCGCATGGCCGTACGGGCCAGTGGCAACAGTTCGGCCGTGGAAACGAGACTCGCGTCGTCGTGCAACACGTGCCACTTCCCGGGCGTGTGTACGCCATCGAGCAATACACAGGTGGCCCCCCCACTGCTCGCGTCGAGGATCGTCACGACCGCGCCTCCCGAGCGGCGCGCGCGCACGGCTTCTGCCTGGGCCATCCAGCGCCAGTCGGTGAGCGGTTCGAGCAGCAGATGGGCGACGCCATCGCAACGGGCGCCGAATCCCCAGATGCTCTCGAGGTCGGCGCGCAAGTCGTACATGAGGCGCGCGGCGCGTCCGCTGGCGCACACCTCGGCGGCACGCGCGGCGACATCGCCCTCGAGGCAGCCGCCGCTCACGGCGCCGGCCAACACGCGACCTTCGGCGTCCACCAGCAAGCGGGCGCCGGGCTGTCGGTACGACGACCCGTCCACCTGCACGAGCGTCGCGAGCGCCAGCGGCACTTGCGGGCGAGCCTGACGCGCGGCCTGTGCGGCGCGCGCGAGTTCGACAAAGCCGGTCACGGACGCTCCAGCGTCTCGGGGACATGCGAGCGGGGCGCCCGCAGAATGCGAGCGGATCCCTAACCCGGGAAGAATAGGGCGCGTCGCGGCCTCCCGCCAACCGATCCGACCAGCCGGCGCTGCCTCGACCGGCGTGGCGGTCCCGAGCACCGAAACCTTGGCGCCCCCCGTGTCGTTATTCCACCTAACGGTGTTTATCTGTGGTGACTGCAAGTACCCACTTGCCTGCAAGCATGTACTTGCATAAACTTGTGACATATGACCGACGACCACAGACATCGCATCCTGCAGGCCGCCGCCCGCGTCTACGCCCAACACGGGTGGCGCGGGTCGACGACCAAGCGCATCGCCGAGGAGGCCGGGGTGAACGAAGTGACGCTGTTCCGTCATTTCGGCGCCAAGGACGCACTCCTCGAGCAGATGATGCTGCATCTCACAGAGCCCAAGGAGGGGATGACCCTTCCGGCTGTTCCGGGAGATCCGGCGGCGGAGCTCGAGGGCTGGGTGCGTGCGCACCACACCGAGATGTGTGCCCGGCGCCCGTTCATCCGGCAGCTCGTTTCTGATCTGCAGGAGCACCCCGATCTGCACCCCTGCGCCACCAACGGCCCCAACAGCGCGACCTCTCAGCTGCGCGGCTATGTCGAACGACTGCACACCATGGGCTTCGTGGAGCACCACGATTCTACGAGCGCGGCCGACCAGTCGGCAGCGGTCACGATGCTCATGGGCGCCGTCTTTGCCGATAGCATGAACCGCGATCTGATGCCGGAGATGTTCCCGCAGCCGGTCGACGTCAGCCTGCGCTCCTACGTGCGCTTTTTCCTTCGCGGCCTCGGTGTCGCTCTTCGTCTCGAGACGGTCGCTACGTCCGACCGCGATCAATCGTCCTCCGTTCCGCCTTCACCTGTGGGCTCCGAATGATGGCTCTCTCTCGTGCCCGCCGTTGGTGTGTGGCACTGCCGCTCGCCGGCGTCGCGTACCTGATGGTACCCGGCGCCCTGCCGGCGCAGGCGCCGCAAGCTCCGACACCGTTGTCGCTGGCCGAAGCGCTCCGACTCGCCAAGGGCAGCAGCGAAAGTGTCGGTATCGCGCGTGCCGGCGAGCAGCGCGCGCGCGGTCAGGTTGGCCAGCGGCGCGCGGCGCTGCTGCCGCAAATCAACACGACGCTCAACTGGCAGAAGCAGCTGCAGAATCAGTTCGCGGCGATTGCGTCGCGCAGTAATTCGTCAGGTACCGGCGGCGGAACGGGCGGTGGCAGCGACACGACGTCGGCCGCCGACAATCCCATCACGCGAATCTTCGCTTCCCAGTACAACTTCAATTTCGGGCTGTCGGCCAGTCAGCCGATCTTCACCGGTGGTCGTCTCCGTGCCGATGTCCGCGCGGCGCAGGCCACGCGGGAGTCGGCGGAGATCGGCATCACCAGCGCCGAAGCGCAGGTGCAGCTCGACGTCACGCAGGCGTACTACGATGCGCTCCTCACCGAACGTCTGTCGGCAATCGCCGACAGTACGCTCGTGCAGGCGGAGCGTACGCTCCGCCAGGTACAGCTCACGCGCAACGTGGGGTCTACGTCCGAGTTCGAGCTGATCCGCGCCCGCGTCACGCGCGACAATCAGCGGCCGCAGCTGCTGCAGGCGCGCACCAACCGGGAAGCGGCACTCATTCGACTGCGCCAGCTGCTCGACCTGCCGGCGAACCAGCCGCTCCAGCTCACCGACAGCATTGCCGAATCGACGGCGCCGGTAGAGGCCGCCGAAACATTCACCTCGGTGAACGTGGACGCCGCACAGGTACTCGCGCTCGATCCGCGGGTGCAGCGCAGTGTGGCCAGTGTCGTCTCGGCCACCGACACCTCGGCGCGCGCGCGGGCCGCCGTCCGTCAGGCGCAGAAGAGCGTCGATGTGGCGCAGTTGCAGCTCAAGTCCACCAAGTCGCAGCGACTGCCGCAACTGTCTGCCACGACGAACTATCAGCGCCTGGCCTACCCCTCGGGCGTGCTGCCACGAAGCCTCGCGGATTTCTTCCCGAACTGGACCGTCGGGATCGGTCTCTCGTACCCGCTGTTTACGGGCGGTCGTGTGCGCAACGAAATCGTGGCCGCTGAAGCGGGTGTCATCGAAGCGCGTCAGCGACTCAAGCTGGCCCAGGAAGGCGCCACGCTCGATGCCCGCTTGGCCGCGCTGCAACTGACCGAAGCAGA
This sequence comes from bacterium, assembly GCA_027484025.1. Taxonomy (GTDB): domain Bacteria; phylum Gemmatimonadota; class Gemmatimonadetes; order Gemmatimonadales; family Gemmatimonadaceae; genus Gemmatimonas. The sequence goes on along the minus strand of JAIXTI010000123.1, from coordinate 2,906 downwards.
ATCCAACTGGCAGGCGAGCATCGGCACCGCCGCGCAGGCGCAGCGGGCCTACGAAATCGCGGAAGTCCGCTTCCGCGAAGGCATCTCCACGCAGCTCGAACTTTCCGAAACGCGCGTGCAATTGCAGCAGGCACTCGCCAACCGCGCGCGTGCTGCGCGTGATCTGCAGGTCGCGCGCAAGCGCCTGGAACTTCTCCCGTACCTTCCGCTGTCGCAGTCCGGCAGCGCGTCTGCCGCGCCGTCGGCTTCCACGACTACTGGACCTTCGCGATGATTACCACGTTGCGCCGCACGGCGCCTCTCGCTCTCTTGGTGCTTTCGGTTGCTGCGTGCGGGAAGAAGGACGCCGCCGAAGCGCCCGATGCCTCCAACACGCCACAGACCATCGGTCCCGACAATATCGCGGTCGCGGCCGTCGATACCTTGAGCAGCGGGCCAGCGATCTCCGGCACGCTCACTGCCGATCGTGACGCACGTATCCGCGCCGAAGTAGGCGGCGCGGTGCTGCAGGTGTATGTCGACGCCGGTGAGCGGGTCAGCGAAGGCACGCTGCTCGCCCGCATCGACGACTCGGCCGTGCGCGATGCCGCCATCTCGGCACGCTCCGGGGTAACGCAGGCCACCGTCGCCGCGCAGCAGGCCGAGAAGGAGCTGCAGCGCGCCCGGTCGCTGGTGGCGGCCGGTGCCATTGCCGAACGCGATGTCGAAAGCGCTGAACGCGGCAATCTGTCGGCGCAGGCCGTGCTGGCGGATGCGCGCGCCCGACTTTCATCGGCTGAGAAGAACCTCCGCAACACGCAGGTGCGCGCGCCCTTCGCCGGAGTGGTCGCGGAAAAGAGCGTCAGTCCGGGCGATATCGTCGCACCGGGGGGCGCATTGTTCACCGTGATCGACCCGCGCAGCTTGCGCGTCGAGGCGTCGGTCCCCGCGGCCGCATTGAGTGATGTGAAAGTCGGTGCCCCGGTGCGTTTCACCGTGAACGGTGCCGATCGCGAACTCGAAGGACGCATTACGCGTGTGTCGCCGATGGTGAATGCGCAGACGAAGCAGGTCGCCATTCAGGCGTCCATTCCCAACAGCGCGGGCGTGCTCGTTGCCGGGTTGTTTGTCGACGGGCGTGTGTCGGCGGAAAAGCGCGTTGGCGTCCTGGTGCCCGAGGCCGCCGTCGATCAGACGGGTATCGTGCCCAATGTCATGCGCCTCAAGGGTGGCAAGGTCGAAAAGATCGAAGTGCAGGTGGGATTGCGTGACGACGCGGCGGAACGTGTCGAAATCACCGCGGGTCTCGCCGGCGGCGACACGGTACTGCTTGGCGCCGCACGCGGTATCACCATTGGGACGACGGTCCGGGTCGCGGCGCCCACGGATGCCGCACGCAGCACGACGCCGAAGAGCGCCACCGTGACGCCGGACTCGGCAAAGCCCTCCAAGAACTGAGCTGACCATGTTCATTTCAGATTTTGCGATCAAGCGACCCCTCATCACCGTCGTCGCCATGTTGGCGTTGGTGGGCTTCGGTCTGGTCTCGTTGTTCCAGTTGCAAACCGACGAGTTCCCTGAGGTGCAGCCGCCCATCGTCGTGACGACGGCGGTGTACCCGGGGGCGTCGCCGGAGCAGGTCGAGCGCGAAGTACTCGAGCCGATCGAAGAAGCCATTCAGTCGATCTCCGGCGTCAAATCCATCAACGGTGAAGCGCGCGATGGTTTCGCCCTCATCCGCGTCGAGTTCGTCTTCTCGAAGGATGTGCAGGAAGCCACGCAGGATATCCGCGACGCCATCTCCACCAAGCGTCAGGATCTGCCACAGGAGCTCGAAGAACCGATCATCAAGAAGTTCAACGACACCGACGGTCCCATTGTGACGCTGTCGATGTGGTCGAACTCACTCTCGCCCGCGCAGCTCACACTCCTCGCCGATCCGGCGATCTCGCGCGAACTGCGCGCGATTCCCGGCGTCGCCGACGTCTCGGTCACTGGCGCCGTGAAGCGCGAGCTCACGGTGAACCTCGATCCGCTCCGCATGCAGGCTGCCGGTGTGAGCGTGCCGCAGGTCGTGGGCGCACTGCAGCAGGGTAATCTGGCCGTGCCCGTGGGTCGTCTCACCGGCGCGCTCGACGAACGCACCATCCGGTTGCGCGGTCGTCTCGACGGCCCGCAGGACTTCATGGCGCTCGTGATTGCCGAGAAGGCTGGACGCGTCGTGCGTCTGGGTGACGTTGCGACCGCGACCGACGGCATCGAAGAGCAGCGCACGATGTCGCTGTACAATGGCCGCGATGCGGTCGGTCTCGAAGTGAAGAAGACGAAGGGCTACAGCACCACGGCGGTCTCGGAGGCGATCATCCGCAAGGTCGACGAGCTTCGCCCCACGCTCCCCAAGGGCGCGAACTTCGAAGTCGTGAAGAACAAGGGCGTCCGCGTCGAGAACTCGGTGGACAACGTGCAGAGCGCGCTCATCGAAGGCGCGCTGCTCACGGTGCTCGTGGTATTCGTGTTCCTCAACTCGTGGCGCTCCACGGTCATCACGGGGCTTGCACTTCCGGTGTCGGTGCTGGCGAGCTTCGTGGCCGTGTGGGCGTTCGGGTTCACGCTCAATACCATGTCGCTGCTGGGGCTGTCGCTCGCGATCGGCATTCTCATCGATGACGCCATCGTGGTGCGCGAAAACATCGTGCGGCACGTGGAAATGGGCAAAGACCATGTCACCGCATCGCGCGACGGAACGCGCGAAATCGGATTGGCAGTGCTGGCGACGACCGCGGCGATCGTGGTGGTGTTCGTGCCGGTGGGCTTCATGAACGGGTTGGCCGGCCAGTACTTCAAGCCCTTCGCGCTCACGATCGCATGCGCCGTGTTGGTGTCGTTGTTCGTCAGCTTCTCACTCGATCCGATGCTGTCGGCCTACT
>JAIXTI010000113.1 GCA_027484025.1 bacterium | reverse complement strand
TTCTCGTTCCAGGCATCGTACAGAACCTTCCAGTTGCCGCGGACTTTCTTCCAGACAACCAGATACTTTGCCGTCTGCTTCGGTCCCTTTGGCGGCATGCGCATTTCGACTTTGCCGAAGTCCGATGCAAGATCACCGCTGACGACGACGCGCTGCGACGTAAAGCGAATCCAGACCGGCTCCGCCAGCATCTGCTTCCACGCGCGCTTGATACCGCGCGTGCCGTGCACTGCCTTGGTGCCGGGCCACACGAGTGAACCGTCGACGGCGTAGAGCGCGACGACCGCATCTACATCACCACGCGAGGCGGCTTCGCCCCACTCGGCGTTCAATCGATCAAGCGCCTGCGCGTCCGTCTCCTTCCGTTTTTTTGCCGGCATGACATACCCTCCTTGGTGTCGTCAGTGACCTGCACCTCGCGCGAGCCACGTTCGTGGCATCCCGCGCGTTCCTACTCTACTTTAGCCGCAGTTCTCAGCAACGGCGACAAATCGCTTTCACCGCGTAACGCGGCGAGTAGCCTGTCAGCCGCCAGCCAATCGTGCGTGTCAAAGCCTTCGGTGAACCACGCGTGAACCGGTCCCAGCACTCGACGCGCCGCTTCGAGCGCGCCCGCTTCGGCATGCAGCCGCGCAATCGATGTGGCCAAGCGCAATTCCCACCCACGGGCGTTCTGCCCGCGCGCGACATCCAAACCGGTAAGCATGGTCGTCATGGCGTCGGCGGGCCGTCCCATAGCGGCAAGCACCTCCCCCTTGAAGCGAAGTGTTTCCGCCAAATGCGCCCGGTCTTCGCGGCAGTCGTCGCGCTCGAGACTCTCCGTAATCAGCGCCAGTCCCTCCGCGAGACCTCCCTGCTGTGCCAAAGCGTATCCGACTCGCGCGGTGAGGTGGGCAATCCACACGCGGTGCCCGGTACCCGCCAAACGTTCGACCGATGCGCGTAGCAGTGCCGTTCCGTCTTCCGTGCGGCGCTGCAACAGCCACGCCTTGCCACGACTGATCTCGGCCATCATCTCCGACATGAGCGGAACGCCGAAGTCGCGGCCAATGCGCATCGCCTCCTCGGCACCCGCAAGCAACGAGTCCGCATCACCACAATACTCGTACGACTGCGCACCGAGCGTGAGGGCGAACGCCATATCGAACGGGTGCTGCCGCTCACGAGCGTGGGCGCTCGTCGCGCGACTCACGGCGCGCGCCTGGTCGGGATAGCCGAGCATCCAGAGGTATTGCGCGCGATAAATGCCGTCGCCCGTGAGCGGGTCGCTGTTGGTTCGAATGGCGAGCGACCCATGCACGGCAGGATCGTACTGTTCGAGAATCTGATCCCCGTGGTGCTTGGCGTCGGCGTAGCGCCCGAGCCAGTAGTACGACGTCATTGCGGCGCGGTGTCCGCAAATGACGAGGCGCGGGTCGTCAATACGCTCGCCTTCGGTGAGCATGCGCTCCGCCCACTCGAGTGACGTTGCCAGGCGCGACCGGCTCATGAGGTGGACCCACAAGCTGTGCAGCAGCGGGAGACTCGCCTCGCGGTCGCCAATACGTTGATTGAGCGTCCACGCCGGCTCGAGAATCTCCGCAACTTGCGGCGCGCCCCACCCGCGCATGGCCATCTCGGCAGGGCCCAGTCGTGTGCGCAGCGCCAACTCCAGACGCGGTCGCTCGTCGTCGTCGGGAAGCGCTGCCATGCTGGCCAGCCCGGTGCGCCAGTGCGCAATCGCTTCGGGGTACGCGACGCGCTGAATGGCGAGATCACCGGCCTTCCGCCAGAACGGAAGCGCCTCCGCATCCATACCCGCGGCACTGTAGTGGCGCGCGAGCTGGTCGGGTTCGTGCTCCGCGATGCCATCGGCACGCCCCTCCAGCGCGGCGGCAATGCTGCGGTGCAGTGCCTGCCGTCGACTCCTGAGCATGGAGTCGTATGCGACGTCCTGCAGCAGCGCGTGCTTGAACGTATAGCGCGCGTCGGCGCCCGAGCCATATTGCAACACCAACCCGGACGCGGTCATGCGATGCAGTGCATCGTCGAGCGCATCACCGCTGACCGGTGCAACGGCGGCGAGCAGTTCGTAGCTGAATTCGCGTCCGATCGCCGAGCCGACTTGTGCCAGCTCCTTTACCGCGCGAACGCGATCGAGACGCGACATGAGTGAATCGCGCAGCGTGGCGGGAAGCGTGAATCCATGCGAGCCGCCAATGAGCGCATAGCGATCCCCGACGTCACGCAGTTCGCCAGACTCCAGTACCGCTTGCGTGAGCTCTTCGACGAAGAGCGGTACACCGTCGGTCTTGCGCACAATCTGGTCGACCAGCGCCGGCGGCATCTGCTTGCCGGCCGTGAGCTGGTCGATGATCGCGCGGCTCTCGCTCGCATCCAGGCGTAACAACTCCAGTGACGAGACGTGCGCAAGTCCGGTCCACGGGGCGACGAACTCCGGTCGTGCCGTGAGCAACCAAAACATGGGGCTTTCTGCACTACGCGCCACGACGGTCGCCAACACATCGAGCGTGGACGGGTCGGCCCAGTGCGTGTCTTCGAGGAAGAACACCGTCTGCTGACGACGGCCCATCGTGACCAGCAGATCGACCAGCACCCGGATGCTTTCTTCGCGCATCCGTCGCGCAGAAATTGCCGGGGCCGCGTACCGGTCACGCCACGGCAACGAGAGCAGCGACGCCAAATGAACGACGTCGGCCTCTGGGCGCCCCATCGTCTCCACGAGGAACGTATGCACACGCTCGAGTCGATGCTCGGCCGCTTCGCCGCGCTCGAACTGCAGCAGCCGGCCCAGCAACTCGGTAAACGGGTGGAACGCGGCGTTCACCTGGAAGGGAGAGCACTGCATGCGCAACGTACGCGCGCCTTCGGCCTCGAGCGTCTCACACATGCCGCTGACCGTGCGGCTTTTGCCAATCCCCGGCTCGCCACTGAGCAGCACGAGTTGACCGTGCCCATCGAGCGCGAGACTCCACCGCTCGCGCAGCGCCGCGAGTTCACGCGTACGCCCCACCATGGTGGAACCACCGACGCGGCGGGTGGCCTCGAACCGGCTCACTTCGCGACGCTCGCCTTCTACACGCCATGCCTGCGTGGCACCTGGGAGACCCTTGAGCTCGTGGCAGCCCATGTCGGCGTACTGAAAACTCCCACCAGCGAGACGATGTACACGATCGCTTACGACGATTTCACCCGGCTGCGCAAGTCCCTGAAGCCGCGAAGCCAGATTCATCGTCTCACCAACGGCACTCTTTTCCGCCGCAGATACCACCACGACTCCCGTGGCAATCCCCACGCGTACCCGCACGCGACCAATCTCTGGGACCTCGGTTGCCGCCAACCGTTCGAGAATCTCGAGTGCGGCGCGAACCGCACGCTCGGCTTCCCCCTCGTGCGCCAGCGGAAAGCCGAAAAACGCCACGATACCGTCGCCAAGTCGCTGAAACACATAACCATCATAGCGCGTGATGCACACCGCGCACGCATCTTCATACCGGCGCACCACTTCGCGGAGTACCTCGGGGTCTACCCGCGACGCCAGCTCCGTGAAGCTCACCATGTCGCAGAAGAGCACGGTCAACTGTCGACGCTCACCGTCAGACTGCACGGGAACAGCGGGTCTCCCGGCGTCTACAGAGGCCATCGCGGGTGCCGCACTTGGCTCAGTCACCGGCGCAGCGGACACGGGCGTGGTGGTCCCTCCAGACAGCGCATGACGCACGCGCTTGCGCGCCCCGAACGAAAGACCGAGCTCCTGCAAATCCGCATCCGTAAGGATGCGGAGCGTCGCGAGATCTACCTCGTTCGCTTCGAACAGATCGGCGTGCTGCTCGAGATCGACGGCACGAAGCCAGGCGCGAAGCGCGTGATCCGTCATGCCATCACCCTGCGCTGGGTATCGGGGAGCGCACGGGCAAATGGCACGAGCGACTGCAGTAAGCCTCGCTGCAGAAACCAGCGTAAGAGATCGCGCCCTTCGCGCTGCGGGAGGGGCCAGCGCGCCACGATATCATTGGCCGACGCGCCATCGCGAATGGATGACCACAGAGGTGCCACCGCATGACCGTTGACGAATGCGACGGGATCGTCGAGCTCCGGATGGAGCAACGCGTCGATGAGCTGTACCCACTCCTGACCCACACAAGGAACCTGCTCGACGCGCCCTCCTGCGACGCGACGTAGCGGCGCATCGGGATGCGGGAGCGAGTCCGCTGGTGCAGCCGTCAGCACCGGATTGGCCCGCTGCGTCTCTTGTGTACCGGCACGATCGGTCCAGAATGGCGCATCGGGCCAATCGGCCGCTACCGCCGCATACTGCGAGGCGACCGCGACGATGTGTCGCAGCGCCATGCGATCGAGCTGCTCATCGAAATATCGGCGTGCCAAAACGGCGCCCGCTTCACTCTCGAGCATTGTGTGGAGCACCACCGCCGACGACATGGCATGCTGAATCGCCTTCTGTACTCCGGACGACGACAGCGGGTCGAGCGCCAGCGCGGCATCTCCCACTCTGATGCAGGGATAGCTCGCCATCGTCCGCGTGTCAGCGGCGGCGCGCTGCGGCGTCGCCTCCACCACCTGCACGCGCGACACCCGCGTGGCAGCCTGAAGCCGAGCCTTGAACGATGAGTGATTCAGCTGCTCGTGATAGCATTCCTCGGGCGACGCGGCCAACCGGAGCTCGCGGGCATCGACAAAGGTAAGCGCATTGTACCCGCGCTCGGGAATGGGGACACCCCAGCACCAGCCGTTCCGTACGCTCTCGATGGCGGGCATGGCATCGACCGCACCGTGCCAGTACGCGTAGAGTGCGAAGGTACGTGCACCGTTGTCGACCAGCCGACGTGGACGCGCTCCACTACCCGACCGGCCGGTGGCAAAGGCAAGCGCACGCGCATGTATCGAGTGCTGCACTCCGGCGTGTTCGATTACGAGATCCACGCCTCCGTCGCCGGCGCTGCGCGACGAAAGCAAACACGCCGGTTGGCGCACCACGACACCATGCGCACGTGCGTGCTCCAGGAGTGCGGCATCGAACAGTGCGCGGTCGACGACTCGCGCGTCCCCGCGCGTGTCGACGCGGGTAGTTACTGAGGCACCCCAGCTGCGGTGTACGGTACGCACCGCGGCAGCCCCCGCGGCATCGAGCACCCACGACGCATCGATGGCTCGTAGCGCCGGGGCAACGCCTGGTGTGAGTGATTCGCCCACGCGGTCACGAGGAAAGCGGGCACGTTCAACAAGCAGCACGTTGCGGCCGAGTCGAGCCAGCTGGGTAGCGAGCACGCTCCCGGCTGGCCCCGCGCCGACCACGCACACATCCACGCGGCGCGCCAATGTCACGAGAGCTGAACGGGGGTGGAGGCCATCACCTGGTCCAGGTGCGGCGACAAGCGCAGGTAGGCGCCGAGGCAATAGTGCAGCCAGCCGCGCACGTAATCGCAGGCGGGCCTGCCGCGCGCAATCACCTCGTGATGGCAACCACCGCCGCACAGATAGCGGGCCCAGCACGATGTGCATGGCGACTGCGTATGCACATGGCGATCAGCAAGCCAGCGGTTCTGCAGTGTGCGATCGATGCCGCCGTCAATCGAGCCCATGCGCCCTGCTTCGTCTCCCACAAAGCGATGGCATGCGGACAGTTCACCATCGGCCGATACGCCGAGGTATCCGGCGCCGGCGCCGCAGGGATACGGCCGGTGAGTGCCGCGATGGATTTCGCGCATGGCGTTCACCACGTTTGAAAACGGGTACCGCCCGCCGCGCAGTATGCGCCGCTCGTACTCGCGTCCGCAATCGATCATCTCGCCAAGCATGACCTGGAGATCGGCCGACTGCATCTCTCCATGACCGTTGGGCGACGACAGCATCGGCGCAAACCCCACGCTGTGAAAGCCGAGATCAACGAAGGTATCGAGCGTCTCCCGCAGCCCGAGATTTTCCGGCGTAACCGTCACCCGCGCCGTCACTTGCATGCGACGCTGTGTCGTCAGCAGCGGTGCAATGTTGCGCATGATCCGATCGAAACTGCCACGTCCGCTGCGCGTCGGACGCTGTGCATCATGCACCTCGCGCGGCCCGTCAAGACTGATGGTCACGGCAAAGCCATGGGTCTCGAAGAACTCGCCGTCGTCCGGCGTGACGAGGGTTCCGTTGGTGGTAATGGAGAAATTGACGTGCACACCACGCGTTTCCGCGCGACGCACCGCGTGCTCGGTGGCAAGCCGAAGCACCGGCCGGTTGACGAGCGGTTCACCGCCCATGAACGCGAGGTTGAGACGCGCCCCCGGCTCGGCAGCATCGATCATCAAGTCGACGGCGCGAAGCGCCTGCTCCGCCGACATCTGCGTGGCCGGACCGCCGAACTCGCCCTGCTGCGCGTAGCAGTACGTACAGCCGAGATTGCACTTCTGCGCGACCGCCAGCGATAGTGCATGCAGCGGCGGTGACGCCACCGGCTCGTCGTTGACATACGGAGCCGCCGTCACCCCCAACCGTTCGAGCAGCGCGGGTACCGCGTTCGCGTCGACCGGAGCGCCGATGGACTGTTCGATGGTCTGCTGCATGACGTACAACAACGGCGCATCGGCATCGAAGAGCCGGCTGCCATCGGGGAGAAACAGATGCCCCTCGCCATTCTCGCCGGCCAGCAGGTGCACGTGTGGCGTGCGCGGCTTGCTGGCCTGCATGAAGTGCTGCCCAAGCGCACTGACCGCCTCGCGGCGGGGGTCGTGCGGTACCCCAGGCACGGCGGCGTCACGCAGGGCGAGCGGCGTCAGCGCGCTCCCCAACACCGGCAGCGCGCGATGCCCACCGGGCGCTCGAACGCCTACCGTCACGTGTTGTCCAGGGGTTCAGGGACGTCGCGCCCACGGAGTTGGAACTTGAGCACGTTCTCCCAATCCGTGAACAGCTCGCTGTAGAGAATGAGGCGCGAATCCGCGTAGTCGTCGGCGACGTACTCGCCCGTTCGCTCCTTCTGCAACCAGTTGTCACCTCGGCTGGCGCCGTCGGGGCCGACCTCCACGTTCACATAGTCGGGGCGCGCAGACGCCCAGTAGTAACAGGAGCATTCGCGATAGTCGTTCTGCCACGGCGAGCAGAGCCCCTGCGTAAGTTCGCCGGGCCGCGCCAGCTCTTCGGAAATGACAGCGGTGCCCTTGGCGAAGACCGGGCGCACACGCAGCGATACCGTGATGCAGTCGCGCGGTCCGCGCGGCAGCGGCGCCTGCGTTTCCCCCACCGCCTCCAGGCTGAACTCACACTTGACGAGCTTGCCGCGGTGACGGTCGAGCACCTTGGCCAACGCGTTCGACCATTCAAGCGGCTGAATGGCGTGTGGGTTCAGCTCGGTGCTGAGCACCGACTTCACATCGGGACCCGTGGGTGACGGGCCACGTTTCACCGTCATCATCGGAATACCGGCGACGCGAAGCAACCGGTGCCCCTTGAGTTTCTTGAGCTTGGCGTCCTTACCTTCGATCGCCACGACGAGATTGTCATACTCGCGCAGTTCGATGCCTTCGAAGATGCGACGCCACACGGCACGCAAATCGACTTCGAGTCCCGGCGTACAATTCGCCACCGACTGATCGAGCCGCACACTGAATGGGTTGCCTTTGGCCGCGTAATGCAGCTGCGCGGTGAGATTGCGGGGACGCAACGCCCCCATGGGAGGCTCGACCTCAGCGGGCTGACTGTCGGCGAGTGGCGGCGCAAAGGTTGGCGCCGCCGCGGCACGCGAAATCGTATCGATTTGCCGCCAGGTGAGCGCCAGATAGTTGTTGTCCGCGCCACACATGAGCGCCGGCATCTTGCGACGGCCTTCATCGCTATAGTCTGCCGCTTCGTCGGGACGTCGCATGAAGCGTGCAAACCACGGCGCAGTCCCCGCCTTCAGCGCGGCGTATACCTGCTGGTGGAGTGCCATCACGGCCAGCGTGTCGACACTGGCTTCGGCCATCACCGGACGCTCCATCCGGTCGGTATCGTACGCCTCTTCGGCAGGCATCGTGTCGATCGTTTCCGGCGGACGCCCCTTCACCGTATTGCCGTTCATGACGGTCACGTTGAGGAAACGAACGGTCTCGTGCGCGCGTCGGATGATATCGGTGGCCCGCCGGTGAATTTCGGCGTCCGGTAGTGCGGTCGCTTCGGGCCCGTGCAGCGCCTGATCGAGGTCGTCGGCGAGCGTACGCACGAACAGCGTATCGGGCACGACGGCCGGTGGCCCGGAGGTCACGCGCGCGTTCGCTTCGAGACGCGTACCGTCTTTCAACGTGAGCGCGACCTCGACGATGCCATCGCAGGCGTCATCGAAGTAGCCCCGGCTGACCGCGACGTTATCGTGCAGCCAGGGTGGCGCGGGCGGCACAATGGCATACAGCGAAGGCGGCAGTGTTTCCTGCACCGCATTGGCTTCGGAAACCTGATAGTTGTACCACGGCCCATCGAACTTGTACACCGCCTTGGCGACCCCTTCGCGATACGCGTCGTACTCCTTGCCCTTGGGAACGTTCGTCCCGTAAATGAGCCCCTTGGCCGGCGTGAAGCGCAGCCGGATTTCCGGGTGTTCCGCCGTAGGCCGGATGTAGCGTAAGGCGCCGAACGGAATGGACGCGTTGCGGATGAAGTTCTTCGCCGTCCCGTCGAGCGATACGCTGGCGTGGTTCGAAAACCACGGCGTTTCCGCCGTGACCGCGTCATCCTTGACGCCGGTACGCCGTTCAACCTTGCGGTTGGCAAAACGCCCGCGCCATTCGATGTCCGAAGGCGTCAGCCCGTGCTTCGCGAGCAGCGCAATGGTGAGCGGCTCGAGCACACTTGGCGCCGTTTCCGCAAACACCTCGAGGAACGGTGCCACCGGCTTGATGCGGTTCTGTCCGTCCTTGAAGTCGATGTGCGGGGGCACATAGCTCGAACTGATGGCGCCGGATCGCGCGTCGACGACGAACGTGGGCTGCCCAACCAACTGACGGAATCCGAGCGGATTTTCCGCATCGTCCACCAGCGTGTAGCTCGCCACCGGCTCATCGGCGCCACCAAGTCGACCTATCGCGAGCGGCGGCAGAATGCGAAGCGCACGAATGGTCATACGGTGATCCTCGCAGTGGCGGTGACGCGCTGCATGGACTCAATCCACGCGTGCGACTGTTCGTCGAGCGCCTTGAGTGTTTCGAGATACGCCAGCCCTTCGGCCGCAGGCTGCATATCACGCAGGGTCTTGTTGAGTTCGAGCGCTTCGGTGTAGAGATCCTGATGCATCTTCCACCGGTCCGCTTCGAGATCGGGCAGCGTCAGCGAATAGGGTATCTCGAACGGTACGCCGGCCATTCCGTCGGCGGGGTCGTCATGGGCGGGCATACGTACCAGCAGCGACGAAAGCGCCTTGAGGTTGTACATCTCGCCGAAGATGCGATGCAAGACGCCGGGGCGTGCGCCCGGGTCGCCCGCGTTGGGCACGAACCGATACAGATGCGCGAGGTACGCGAGGAGCATACGGAAACGCGCGTTCGCCAACTGCGCCCAGCATCGTGTCTGGTCGTTGCTGATGTACGTCGCTTCCTTGGCGCGTGCTTTCCGGGTGGATGGATTGTTCACCACGTTGCGCGTCACGTGCAACGTGCGGCGCCCCGCGTTCTTCTTGAGCGCTTTGAGCCCCTGATACACCTCGAGGAAGCGATCGAAGTGCGACGGCTCCGCATGGGTATCACCGATGTGCGGTGATTCGCCCTGCCCCGCCACATCCATGAGCGCCGCCACTGCTTCCGTACGCGTAGCCATTCGTGGAAGAATCACACGGGCTGGCCAGGCCGCCGGATTGCGCGTGGCGTGTGCCGCGGCTTTGTCGGCATCACTCACGACCGCCGGATCCTGCGGCCCATAGCTCTTGCCGAACTCCGCCCATGACAGCTGGCGCGAATAGCTCTCGGCGCTGAAGCACCGGTCGGGGATACGTTCCGGATCGCTGATCAGCGTGATGATGGCTTCGTAAATTTCATCGACATGATGTGCGATCTTTCCACGAGGCATTCGCGCACTCACGCGCTCCACGATTTCCAACTTGTCCACTCGATTGTACTGCCTGTACGCGGCGCGCGTATCCGGCACTTCTTCAGGCGCTTCGGCGTAGATGTAGCAGGCGAGCGAATCGAGCGTGACCGCTTCCAGGCAGAACGGCGCCGGATAAAAGGGCGAGTCCCACGGGTAGTCGTCGCGACCGAAGTTGAGCGCGCCTCCGACCAACGTGAGCAGGTTCTGCACGGTGAGCAGGTGCCCCATTTCCTCGCGCGCGACGGTAAGAATGCTCTCCTGCCATTCCCGCACCAGCACCTGGTGCTCCGGTGCCACGCGGTCGCCGCCTAACGAGTAGCCGGCGTAGAGGTACTGCACCATCAGGGCGTGCTCGAGCTCCGCGCCAATCTGCAGCAGCATGATGAGGAAATCGGGCCACGACATGTCGTCGGGACGCATCGCATCGAGGTCCAGCGGCCGCTTGATGGGGGCCTTGGAGGACGATGCCTTACGACGGCTTTGTCTCAGTTTCTCATGTACGGCGTGACGACCACGATGGAACATTGCAATACGCTCCGGGGGGGACGGTGCGACTACGGCTGCGTCATGCCGATGAAGCGGGAGCCGGCAGGGGAAGACGCAACTCGGACAAGATACGACGATACGCGGGGTGTGCACGTAGCGTTTCGAAGAGCGGCCGCACACCGACCCAGATGAGGTCGGCCGAGCGGAACTCCGTGGCGCGCTCCAGATACCAGAGCGCCGACTGTTCGTCGCCGGAACGCGCCGCGATCTGGGCGAGCAAGACCGGCGAGAGATACTGCAAGCGGCCACGTCGTTCGAGCTCGGCGCGCGTCGCGTCGACGGCAGCAGTATCGCCGAGGGCGACCTGCACGACCCCGAGCGCGGCCAAGGCCTCCGTGCTGTCAGCCAGCGACACCGCACGCGAAAGCGCATGCGCAGCCTCGGCGTGTGCACCGGAGAGCTCGAGCGCGATGCCGAGGAAGAAGTGACCCATCGAGAAGTTCGCGTCCTGGTGCAGCGCCTCTCGGGCAAACCCCTCGGCGCCCTTCTGATCGCGCGCGTAATAGGCTGCGGCCGACCGGCTCACCGTCAACGACAGCGAAAGCGGGTCGAGATCGTGTGCGCGCGCCAGCAACTCTTGCGCTTCGGCAAAGCGGCCGTGCGGCACCAGCACCGTACTCGCGAACCACTGGTAAGCGGTGGGATACTGCGGGTCGGCGTCGATGGCGGCCCGGAAGTCCTTCTCGGCCTCTTCCCATTCCCACTCGAAGAACGCACGCACACAGGCGCGCGCGCAGAGTGCACCAGCCGAGCGCGCATCGATGGCGAGCGCGCGATTCGCGGCGTCGCGCGCCAACGGCGCGACCTCGTGCGGCGCGGCCATGCCGTACAGGCCCATCGTCGAAAACGTCTCGGCGAGTGCCGCGTAGGCGAGCGCAAAACGGGAATCGATGCGCAACGCATCCTGCAGATGCTCCACACTGCGCTGCATGCCAATGGCGGTGCGCTGCCCCCACCAGTACCGTCCTTTAAGGTACTGCTCGTATGCTTCGACGCTGAACGTGGGGGCCGCCTGTGGCTGACGCGTGGCAAGGCGCTCACCGCCGCCAGCGGCCACGAGCATCTTGAGCTGCGCGGCCACGGCGCCCGACAGCTCGTCTTCGACCGCGAACACATCGTCGAGCTGTCGGTCGAAGCGCTCAGACCAGAGCTCGAGTGACGATTCGCCATCAATCAGCTTTGCGGTAACGCGCAGCCGCTGACCGGCGCGCCGCACGCTGCCTTCCACAAGGTGCCGCACCTTGAGGCGTGCCGCGATTTCACGGACGTCTTGCCCGCTCCCCTTGAATGCAAACGCCGAGGTTCGGGCGATCACACGAAGTCCGGGCACCTTGGCCAACGCGTGCATGATCGCCTCGCTGATGCCTTCGGCGAGATACTCGTCTTCGGCGTCAGGGCTGATGCTGGCAAAGGCCAGCACGGCCACGGCGTTGGGCGGCAGCTCGACCGCACGCGGCAACGGCGTGAGCACGGTGCCCTGCATGGCGGCTTCGAGCTCGACCACGACGTCGGCCGCGCGCGCAGGGCGCTGCTCTGGATCGCGCGAAACCAGACGACGCAACAGCGCCTCGAGTGCCTCGGGCACATCATCTCGTACATCGGCGAGCGCGGCGAATTCGCCTGCCATTTTCGCGGCGAGCATCCCCATGGCTCCGTTGCCAACGAACGGCAGACGACCGGATATCATCTCGTACAGCACGCAGCCAAGCGCAAAGATGTCGGTTCGCCCGTCAACCGCGTCGCCGAGCGATTGCTCGGGGCTCATGTAGGCGGGAGTTCCGATGGCGAGGCCGGGCTGCGTCAGGCTGTTGTTGCCGGCGTCGCTGTCCCCTGTCGACGTGCGGGTGCGCGCGATCCCGAAATCGGCCACGAGGGCATGGCCCGCCGAGATGAGAATGTTTTCGGGCTTGATGTCACGGTGCACGACGTCTCGCGTATGCGCGTGCGCCAGGGCACCGGCGACTTCCCGCGCCAAGCGCACCGCGACCATCAGCGGCAGCCGCCCCTCGCGCTTCATGCGGTCGCGGAGCGATTCGCCCTCGACGTACGGCATGACGTAGTACGCGCGCCCGTCTATTTCGTCGGCGTCGAGCAGCGGCAGGATGTGCGGATGCTGCAACTGGGCCGTGACGTAGATCTCTTGGGCGAACCGCTCCGGCTCGACGGCGATGTCGGCGCGCAGCACCTTGAGCGCCACCTTGCGCCCGAGCTTGCGGTCGTTCGCCAGATAGACGGTCGACATCCCCCCACGCCCAAGCTCCCGCTCTATGGAGAAGCGGGTGTCCAGCAGCGTGGTAATGTGGGGAGGGAGACTCACGTGGCGAAGCGTGTGGCAGAGGCGGCCAACCGCCCGGATGTGGCCGCGTCGGCGCGTACCCAACTATTCACGCCGCCCTGTGCCGGGGCAACCCCACGCGCCCGATTCTCAGGCGATCCTCATGAAGTCTTTTCGCCGGGAAACCCGGGGGCGGCGCAGGCGACAGGAATGTGACATTTGCCCTGTTCAACTATTGCCTACGGGCGGTTCATGCCCTAGCATGATCGGCATCGCGGAGGAGCGGCCGCGTAACCGACCGGACCATCCGGCCCCGGCAGCCAGCCGGAGCGCTGTTTTTGAAGGGCGGCGTTGCACTCTCGGTGGTGGTTCACACCGGATGTTTCACTCTATCTCGAGGAGGTGATCATTTGTCTAGTGCCAGTCCCCATGCCGGCTCGTTCTGGGCTTGCGATCTCCTGATCGGCGCCCAGTAAATCGGGTTCTTCCGGTTCAGGGTCTCCTCGAGCCGGCAGGGAAGTCATGAAGGGCCGTCCCGTTTTCGAACGGGCGGCCCTTCGTCGTTCCCGCTACCGTCGGTGACGGTTCCCCGCCTTACCCGCCCTTGCCGGTCCGCGCCGGGAACGACGTGAGTGCCGCGTCGAGCCGCCGCACGAGCGCCGACGCGAACTCCATGGTCCCCCGGAAGAACGCCGGGTCGACCTTGTCCGCGTCGTCGCCGGACTTGTGGTAATCCGGGTGGTCCTCGACGCCCAGGTAGAGGAACGGGATCCCCTTGCCGTGGAAGGCACCGTGGTCCGACGAATTGGTCCAGTCGTCGCCGGGCTTGAGGTCTTTGGTGTCGTGCCCGAACCGGATGGTTACGGGGGTGTTCTTGGCCGCCGCTTCGGCGAATGGCTTGAGGAATGGGTAGTGCGACGTCCCGGCCACCCACAGGGCCCCGCCGTCCTGGCGGGCGATCATGTCGAGGCTCACGTCCACCGCCACGCGCTCGAGCGGCAGCGGCGGGTTGGCCACGAAAGCCCGCGCTCCCTGCAACCCGCCCTCTTCGGCGTCGAAGAAGGCCAGGATGACATCGTGTTGCGGCCGCTGTGCCATGAGGCGTTCGGCGATCATGAGCAGCGTGACGCAGCCGCTGGCATCGTCATCGGCGCCGTTGAAGATCTCGCCGTTGCGCACGCCCAGGTGGTCGTAGTGCGCGCTGATCACCATGGCAGGCCCGCTGGGGTTAGTCCCGGGAATGCGCGCGATCACGTTGGCGCCCACCGAGTCGGGGCCAGGAGCGCGCATGCGCAGGGCGAACGGCATCTCGTAGCTGGCGCCGAGCGGCTTGACGCCAATGGCCTGCAATTCGCGCACGATCCACGCGCGCGCCCGCGCCCCACCGGGCGAACCGGCACGCCGCCCCTCCATGCTGTCGGCCGAGAGCGCAGACAGCCGACGCATGAGTTTCGCGGTCACGCTGTCGTTGACGGCGGGACGCGACTGGGCGTGGGCTGCTCCCGCCATGCACAGGGAAGCGGCGAGCACGACGCGAGTCAGATTCGAATAGCGGATCATGAAAAGTCCGGAGATGAAGGTGCCTGCGATGTCATTGAATCCATACCCCACTCTGCCCCGTCAACAGTGCCCGCACCACGATCGCACTCGCCGTCGTAGTCACCTGGGTAATCTGCACCTCCCGCACGCTGCTGCCCATGACGACTCCCGGCGCCAGCGTCCCGTTGAGCAACACCAGCATCTCGGCCCGCACGGAGTCGAGCTGCGCCTTGAGCGGGACCCGACCACCACTGGTGGCGCGACGTACGGCGAGCGACACCAACGGCGCCGCGAGGGTCGCTTTGACCCGCGAGAGCGCACCACGGCTCTGCAACGTCCAGTCGAGATCGTCGAGGCGCAGCTCGCGGGCGGCGGCATCCCACCGTAACCGAGACGTGAGCCCCAGCCGTCCGCGCAGCGCCCCCGAGACCGCGAGGTCCACGTATACCGTATCGCCGGTACCACGCACGAACACCGAATCGATCTTGACGCTCTGCTGTGCCGTCTCTTCGACGAGCAGCGCAGTGGCGCGACGTCCGAGTTCGGCGAACGGCAGTTCCACCGTAACAGGCACCGAAAACTCCCGCGGCGCCTGCCCCAACGCGAGCGGCGGCAGCGGTCGCTTGCGCACGACGGGCTTGGCGCCCGCCACCACCCGAGGCCGCGCGTACAGCACAAGACTGGTAGTGATGTTGATGCCGTTGCCCACGAAGGGCGAGACGCGCACCGCTTCCGGATCGAGCACCAACCACAACGACGACAAAGAGTCGAGCGCCGTGGGCTCGAGAAAACTCTGCCACAACGAATCGGCGAGCGGCTTGAAGTCGGCCGCCGCGGGTATGGCGGTGTCGGCATCGGCCGCGAACGTAGCGAGCTGCCGGTCGATCACGTTCTGCAGCGTGGGGGTCGCGTTCACGCCGAGCGCCGTCACCAGACAGGGGTCGCGCAGCGCGGCCGCGAGCTTGGTGTCCTGCGCCCCGATGCGCCAGTCGCGGCGCCAGTACAGCGCGGTGCTCATGCTCAGCGAGGCTCGGCGCATGGTTTCGGGCGCATAGCCGCAGCTGGCCACGCGCGCCCCGCCCACGACACCCAAACGTGCGCGATACGAGAGCTCCGTCTCGATGGTCAGCCGGCTACCGTCAGCCCGCAGCGCCAGCGGCTCCCGACGATACACGTATTGATGACATACCAGCCCCGCGGCATTGGCACAGCGCGCCGCCGACAACGAGTCGCGCGCCGGAAAGAGCGAGTCGAGCGACGGCCGTAGCGCGCGCAACACGTACGTGACCTGCACGGGAATGACGGCCAGTGCGGTGCTGCCGGTTGCCGCGGGAACGGGGGCGCTCGTGACGGCCGCAGCCCCCGACGGCGGTGCCGCGCCAGGCGTCACGCCGGGCGAGGGCGAGGGATTGCCGGCACAGGCGACGGTGGCGAGCAACGTCAGCAGCACGCGCGTCGCCACCCGTGCGCCGGCTACCACGCGCGTTCGGCCCCCGTCCAGTCCACAAACGCACCCGACTTATCGCGCGTGACCCGCTCGGTCTGCATGAGCAGCCCCAACGCAGCGTCTTCCACCGGCACACGGAACGCGGGGCCATCGGGTGTCGTGGCGTAGTTGCCGGGATTACCCAAGCAGACCACGATCCCCTCCTCCGCCAGATCGTGCGCCACCGTGCGCGTGAGCATGTGCAGTGCCGCGGCACTCGCGCAGGTCGCATAGTCGCCCCCCTGCGTCTTGCCGGTCAGTGAGCCAAGCCACGAACTCACCACCAGCACCCGCGCCTTGTCGCCCTTCACCAGCCACGGGAGCAATGTGCGCACTAGAAGCAACGGCGCGACGGCATGGCGGCGAAAATGCTCCGTGAGTCCGGTGCCCGTGAGCGACGACAACTGCTCATCACGCTCGGCACTCGCCAGCGTCTCGTGCGGCCCTGCCTCGGCGGGGCCGATCACCAACAGGTCGAGCGAGTCCGTGAGGCTCTCCAGCACGGGCACCGCTTCCGCCACACTCGACGGATCGGCGGGGTCGAGCGCGATGAGCTCGAGCCCACCGAACTCGGCGCGCAAATCGGCGAGCACTGGGACGCGGGCGGGATTGCGACAGGCGGCGTACACCTTGTCGCCGCGCATGAGCGCCTGACGCACAAGCTCTACACCAAGCGGACGCGACGCGCCGGTCACCAGCGTACGACGAGCACTCACCGCGTTCATACGCGCGACTCCGCGATGACGCGCGCGACGGCGTCGACCGACGCGTCGATCTCCACCGGCCGGTTGGCCTGCGCAAAATCGACGCGCTGCTGATGCAGCTCCACGAGCATACCCGGGTCCTTGAGTACGTGTCCCGTGAGCACCGCCACCACGCGATCGCCCGCGCGAATGACACCGTCGCGCACGAGCTGCTTGACACCGGCAACGCTCGCGGCGCTCGCCGGCTCACACCCCACACCGGCCGCATCGATCTGCACCTTGGCATCGATGATCTCGTCGTCGGTTACGCTGAGCACGATGCCGTTGGTTTCGCGAATCGCCCGCACCGCACGATCCCAGCTGGCCGGGTCGCCAATGCGAATGGCCGTCGCGATCGTTTCGGCCTGCACCGTGTAGCGTTGCGCAAAGTCTTCGCGATACCCCTTGGCAAAGGGCGCCGCACCGGCGGCCTGCACCGACACCAGACGCGGCACCTTGGTGATGAGCCCCAGCGCCTTCGCCTCACGCAGCGCTTTGCCAAAGGCGGCAGTGTTGCCGAGGTTGCCGGCGGGGAGCACGATGAAGTCGGGCGCATCCCACCCCAGCTGCTGCAGGATTTCGAAGACGATCGTCTTCTGCCCTTCCACGCGCCACGGGTTGATGGAGTTGAGCAGATAGATACCCAGTTCGCGAGACGCGTCCTGCACCAGGCGCAGACACGCATCGAAGTCGCCCTTCACGAGCAGCGTTTTGGCGCCGTAGGCGAGCGTCTGCGCCATCTTTCCCAACGCCACTTTGCCGGCGGGCACGAACACGAGTCCGGGAATGCCCGCCTGCGCGGCATAGCTCGCCAGCGACGCCGACGTGTTGCCCGTGCTGGCGCACGCGACGGCGGTGGCACCGGTGCGCACCGCTTGCGTGGTGCCCACCGTCATGCCGCGATCCTTGAACGAGC
This sequence comes from bacterium, assembly GCA_027484025.1. Taxonomy (GTDB): domain Bacteria; phylum Gemmatimonadota; class Gemmatimonadetes; order Gemmatimonadales; family Gemmatimonadaceae; genus Gemmatimonas. Next base: position 2,060 of record JAIXTI010000113.1, on the reverse strand, counting down.
CAGTGGGATTGTAGCCCTCGTGCTTGAGCAGGAGTCCTTCACAGCCGGCCCACGTGGACACCCGCGGCCGTTCCATGAGCGGGGTGTTCCCTTCGGGGTGACTCGTAATGGCGTCACCGGCCGTGGGCATGACCAGCGATTCGAAACGCCACACGCCCGAGGGATGTCCCATGGGCATGGCGCAGCAGTGTTGCACGAACGCGTGCTGCACCGCCTTGGGCTCGAGCGGCGCGCCCATGACATCGAGCGGCGCGCGATGAATGATGGCGAGCAGCCCGCCACACTTGGGACAGGCTGGGCTGGCGTCGCGTTCGTCGAGATCGTGCCCGCAGTCGTCACAGCGCTGAACGCTCTGTTGCCCGTGGGCTTCGTGCGCCGACAGAAAGATGGATTCGTTGACAGCCATGATCAGGCGGGCGTGAGCTGGAGAATGTCGTTCAACACACCGGCCGCCGTGACGGCGGGGCCGGCGCCGGGGCCCGTGATCACCAGAGGATGTTCACGATAGCGCATGGTGGTGAATACGATCTGGTTGTCGGTGCCACGCAAACCGGCCAGCGGATGCGACGGCGGGACGGCCTGCAGCCCCACCTTCACCTTGGTGGGCGTCGCGCGCAACACATAGCGCAACACGCGCCCCTGTCGCACTGCGGCGGCCTGCCGTTCCGCCCACATCTTGTCCTGCTGCGCGAGCGTGCTCTTGAACTTGGCCACCGGCATGGCGCGGAACGCTTCGGGCACGAGCGACTCCACCGTGACATCAGACAGATCACCGGTAAAGCCAATGAGCCGCGCCAGAATGAGCGCCTTGCGCGCCACATCCATCCCCGACAGATCGTCGCGCGGATCGGGCTCGGTGTAGCCGAGCTTCATCGCGTCGCCCAGTGCTTCGCTGAAGGGGCGTCCCTTGCCGATTTCAGAGAGCAGAAAGCCCAGCGTGCCGCTCGTGCACCCTTCCACGCGCAACACCTTGTCGCCCGTTTCCACGAGCTTGGCGTAGCTGTCCATAACCGGCAGTCCGGCTCCCACGGTGGTTTCGTGCAGAATGCGCGCGCCATGTTGGGCCGCGAGCGCCCGCAGCGCCTGCACTTCCGTGCGCGGCGCCGACAGCGGCTTTTTGTTGGCGAGTACGATATCCCAGTCGGCGCCAATCGCCTTGCGAATGGCCGGCAGCGTTTCGTCGGCCGTGAGGTCCACGAGCACGGGCCGCGAGAGCGCATGCCGGGCAATTTGCGCGACCGCTTCGGGCGCCGTGGCCCGCAACGCCTGCGGCATGCTCGTGAGTGACGCCCCCGATTCCTTGTGCGCCACCGCCGCGAGCAGCTGCTTCGCACTCAAGCCATCGGGATCGAACAGATACCCGCTGCGATCGATGAGGCCGACAATGGTGGGCTTCACGCGGCGACGCGTGCGCGGAAGAATGCGCAGCAGTTCGCGGCCAATTTGCCCTACGCCGAGCAGGATGACGTCGAGGCGGTCGTCACTGCGCACGCCGCCACCACCGATCTTGTCGAGCTGAAATTCGTCGTGCACCGAGCGCGCCGCCGCTTCGGCATCGCGCTCGGCAATCACCACGGAGATGTTGAGCTCACTCGAGCCCTGCGCGATGGCGACGATGTTCACCGACGACTTGGACAGCGCCGTGAACATGCGCGACGCAATGCCGGGCGATCCCGCCATGCCAAGCCCCACAACGGCGAGCGTGGCCATGCCGGTCTTGACCTCCATGCCTTCGAGCTCGCGGCGCGACAGCTCCAGCGCGAACGCCTGCTCGAGCGCCGTGCGCGCATCCTTGCTGCGTTCAGCGGGCACACAGAGCGAAATGGAATGCTCCGATGACGCCTGCGTGATGAGCGTGACACTGATCCCCGCCTGCTGCAGCGCGGCGAAGGTGCGCGCGGCAATACCGGGCACGCCCAACATGCCGTTGCCGGTGACCGTGACCAGCGCCTGTGCGCGCACGATGCTCAGCGCCTTCACCGGATAGCGCTGCAGTGTATGCCTCGTGGAGATCTCGGTGCCCGCCGCCGAGGGGTCGGCAAAGGGGCGCACGAACACCG
>JAIXTI010000108.1 GCA_027484025.1 bacterium | reverse complement strand
TCGCTCAAGACGCCGGACAGGTACTTTTCGAGGGGGTTGACGCTGGCGTACTGACTCAGGTACAGCGGTCTGGGTCGGGGTTTGCTCCGGCGACTTACTGGCCGACGGATCTAGCCCTCAGGGGAAAGAACGTAAGGGCAAAGGGAAAAGCGCGGCGCCGTCCACGGGGAACAACGGATCGTTGTTTCGTGCCGAGCGAACCGCGCTTTCTCCTTTACCCTTGCGTTCTTTTCCCTGAGGGCTAGATCCGTCGGCCAGTAAGTCGCCGGACCAGACACCCGTCGTTCAAAAGGAACTGTCACCGCCGTCCGGTATTCTATTGGCATGCTCCTGCGCACCACCGACCGCGGGCTCTACTGCGAGGCCGGCGACTTCTACATCGACCCCTGGTCACCCGTGTCGCGTGCCGTCGTCACGCATGCGCACGGTGACCACCTTACGTGGGGCTGCGACGCCTACCTCGTAAGCCACGAGGGGGCCGCAGTCTCTCGCGAGCGGCTCGGCAGCTGGGCCGCCGGACTCGAGTCGGTCGCCTACGGCGAAACGCGCGTCATCAACGGCGTGTCCGTCTCCCTGCACCCCGCCGGCCATATTCTGGGCTCGGCGCAGGTCCGCCTCGAGTACCGTGGCGAAGTGTGGGTCGTCTCCGGCGACTACAAAACCGATCCCGATCCTACCTGCACGGCGTGGGAGGCGGTGCGCTGCCACACGTTCATTACCGAGAGCACCTTCGGCCTCCCCATTTACCGGTGGCCGTCGCAGCAAGAGGTATTTGCCGACATCAATGCCTGGTGGCGCACCAACGCCAGCAACGGGCAGGTGTCGTTGCTCTGCGCCTATGCACTCGGCAAAGCACAGCGACTCATCGCCGGCCTCGACGATAGTACCGGCCCCATCCTCACACACGGCGCCGTCGAGCGCATGACGCTGCGCTACCGCGAGGCGGGTATCGTACTGCCGCCCACGCGCCACGCCAGCGATGCGCTGCGCGACAAGTCCACTGCGGGCGCCATTCTCATCGCGCCACCCAGTGTGACCGGCTCGACGTGGCTACGCCGCTTCGGCGACGTGCGCACCGCCTTTGCCAGCGGCTGGATGCGCGTGCGCGGCGCGCGACGTCGACGCGGGGTCGACGCGGGCTTCACGCTCAGTGATCACGTGGACTGGCCACAGCTGCTGAGCGCGGTTCATGCCACCGGCGCCGAACGCGTGTGGGTCACGCACGGGTTTACCGGGCCCGTCGTTCGCTGGCTTACCGAACACGGACTCGACGCGCGCGCCATCGCCACGCGTTGGGAAGGCGAGCGCGACGACGCCGCGGTCGACGCGGCCGACGCCGACACGGCGAGCGACAGTGCCGTTGCCGACGACGTCACGCCAGGCGATCTGCCATGAAGCACTTCGCCGCGTTGTACGACGCCATCGACGCGAGCACCGCGACGAGCAGCAAGGTGGCCGCACTCGTGGACTACTTCGCGCACGCGACCCCCGCGGATGCGGCGTGGAGTGTCGCGTTTCTTCTCGGGCGACGACCGAAGCGCTTGGTCAAATCGGCCGACTTGCGTGCATGGGCTGCCGAAGCAGCGCAGATCCCTGGCTGGTTGTTCGAAGAGAGTTACGCGCAGGCCGGTGATCTGGCGGAAACCATCTCGCTACTGGTGCCCGAACAGACCACTCAGCAGACGTCGCATGAACCAGCGCACGATGTCGCCTGGTGGGTCGAAGAACGCCTGTTACCACTATCGCGCATGGAACCCGCGCTGCAACGACAGTTGCTGCGCGACAGTTGGCACACACTCGGCGGTACGCAGCGCTTCGTCTTCAACAAGCTGCTCACCGGCGCTTTTCGCGTGGGCGTCTCCGACGGGCTCGTGGTGCGCGCGCTCGCGCAAGTCAGTGGCCTGACGGCCGAAACCATCGCGCACCGGCTCATGGGGCAATGGGAGCCAACCGCACCGTGGTACACGCAGCTCGTGGGCACACAAACTACCGACGCCGACTGGAGCCGCCCGTATCCGTTTTTCCTCGCGTATCCGCTCGAGCAACCGCCTGAGTCACTAGGCTCGACCAGCGATTGGCAGGTGGAGTGGAAGTGGGACGGCATTCGCTGTCAGCTGGTGCGACGCCGCGGCCGCACCTTCTTGTGGAGCCGCGGCGAAGAACTGTTGGCCGGACGATTCCCCGAGGTCGAGGCGTGCGCTGAGTGGCTCCCCGACGGCACGGTGCTCGACGGAGAACTCCTCGCCTGGCGGGACGAGTTACCCTTGCCGTTCAGTGAGCTGCAAAAGCGCATCAATCGCAAAACGGTGGGCAAGAAGTTGCTGGCGGATGTACCGTGCCGGCTACTCGTCTACGATTGCCTCGAACACAACGGTCACGATGTGCGCAGCGAGCCCATGACATCGAGACGTGCACGCGCCGAGGCCTTGGTGATACCACTTCCCGGCGGTGCCACCATTGGGCTGTCACCCGTCGTACACGCTGAACAGTGGGACATGGTTGCCGCTGCCCGCGACAAGGCGCGCGAAACACGGAGCGAGGGGCTCATGCTCAAGCGCCGCGGCTCGCCGTACGGTGTGGGGCGCAAAGTGGGCGACTGGTACAAGTGGAAGGTCAATCCGCTCACAGTCGACGCCGTGCTCGTGTACGCACAAGCCGGTCACGGCCGCCGCGCAGGGTTGTATACCGACTACACCTTCGCCATATGGGACGGCGAGGCACTCGTCCCGTTCGCCAAGGCCTACAGCGGCCTCACCGACGTGGAAATCCGACAGGTCGACCGGTTCATTCGTGCCAACACTGTCGAGAAGTTCGGCCCGGTGCGCACGGTCAAGCCCGAGCTGGTGTTCGAGCTGGCGTTCGAAGGCATTCAGCAGAGTACACGGCACAAGAGCGGTATTGCCGTGCGCTTCCCTCGTATTGCTCGCTGGCGGCAGGACAAACCGGCACGCGAGGCGGACAGCCTCGAAACGGTACGAGCGCTGCTGCATGCGTGAGCGCATCGAGCAATGGTTTGCATCACGTGGATGGTCGCCATTCGACTTTCAGCGCGAAGTATGGGACGCCTACGCGCGCGGTGAGTCGGGACTCATTCACGCCGCCACCGGTACGGGCAAAACGTATGCGGCGTGGATGGGGCCCATTATCGAATCGCTCACCGAACAACCCGACGGCCGCAAAGCGCGGCGCCGGGCCGATGCGCTCCCGCTGCGCGTGCTCTGGATTACGCCGTTGCGTGCGCTCGCTGCCGACACCGAACAGGCGCTCAAGCTTCCCATCGAGGAGCTGGGATTGCCCTGGACGGTCGAGTCGCGCACCGGCGATACCTCCGCCTCGCGCCGTGCGCGGCAACGTGAGCAACTCCCCACGGCACTGGTGACCACGCCGGAGTCGTTGTCGCTGTTGCTCTGCCGCAAGGACAGCGCGGCGATCTTCCGCGATCTGCGCTGCGTCATTGTCGATGAGTGGCACGAGCTGCTGTCCACCAAGCGCGGCGCGCAGGTCGAGCTGGCGTTGGCGCGACTTCGGCGACTGTGCCCCGCATTGCGCACGTGGGGCGTATCGGCCACGCTGGGCAATCTCGAGGTCGCGGCGCAAACGCTGCTTGGGTACGACGATCGTGGCGCCGAAAACCCTCGCTGCCTCGTGCGTGGCATCGTGCCCAAGGATGTCGAGGTCGAAGCGATGGTCCCCGACACGATGGATCGCTTTCCGTGGGCCGGCCACCTCAACACCAAGCTGCTCCCACAGGTCATGGCGCGACTCGAGCAGGCGGAGAGCGCCATCGTGTTCACCAACACGCGCTCGCAATGCGAGATCTGGTTTCAGAGCATCATTGCCGCCAACCCCGCGTGGTTCGAGTTCACCGCCATTCATCACGGCTCGCTGTCGCGGTCGCAACGCGAAGACGTCGAAGATGGGCTCAAGACGGGCCGCTATCGCATTGTGGTGGCCACGAGTTCGCTCGACCTTGGCGTCGACTTCGCGCCGGTCGACTTGGTCATGCAGGTGGGAAGCCCCAAGGGCGTCGCTCGTCTGCTGCAGCGCGCTGGCCGGTCGGGACACTCTCCCGGCCGTGTCTCCCGCATTGTGTGCGTCCCCACCCACGCCTTCGAGCTCGTGGAAGTCGCTGCGGCTCGTGATGCCATGCGCGCCGGCGCCATTGAAAGTCGTGACCCGCTGGACCGACCGCTCGATCTGCTCGCGCAGCACCTGGTGACGTTGGCATTGGGGGGCGGCTTCACACGTGATGACGTACTGACTGAACTGCGCACCACCCGCGCCTATCGACTCATTACCGACGACGAACTCGATTGGGTCATCGACTTCGTCACCCGCGGCGGCGAAGCGTTGCGGGCATATCCCGAGTATGCGCGTGTCGTGTTCGAAGACGGCCAATACGTGGTCACCGACCGCCGTGTCGCCCTGCGGCACATGCTCAACATCGGCACCATCGTAAGCGATGCCGCCATTGCGGTGCGCTACCTCAAGGGCGGACGACTCGGCACCGTCGAAGAGTCCTTCGTCTCGCGCCTGTCACCGGGCGACAAGTTCATCTTCGCGGGCACACCACTGGAATTCGTACGACTGCGCGATCTCACGGCGTGGGTGCGCAAGACGAAGGGCATGAGCGGCGCCATTCCACGGTGGATGGGGGCGCGCATGCCGCTTTCCACTGAGCTCGCAGCGGCGGTACGAGACAAGCTCGAAGAAGCGCGGCGCGGCGAGTACCTCTCGCCGGAGATGCAGTCGGTAAAGCCCGTGCTCACCATGCAGGCCGAACGCAGCGTCATCCCCCGCCCCGATGAACTGCTCATCGAGCGCACCGAGACGCGCGACGGGCATCACCTGTTCGTGTATCCCTTCGAAGGACGGCTCGTGCACGAAGGGCTGGCCGCGCTCTGCGCGTACCGCATGGCGCAGCTGCAACCGTTGTCGTTCTCCTTCAGCTGCAACGATTACGGCTTGGAGTTACTCAGCCCCGATCCGGCGCCGCTCGAAGAGGCGCTCGACGCCGGTCTGTTCAGCACTGCACACTTGCTGCACGATGTGACGAGCAGTCTCAACGCGGCCGAACTCGCGCGCCGGCAGTTCCGTGAAATTGCGCGCGTGGCCGGGCTCATTTTCTCGGGCTATCCGGGACAGTCCAAGAGCGTGAAGCAGTTGCAGGCCTCGAGCAGCCTGCTGTACGATGTGTTCGTGAACTACGACCCAGACAACCTGCTGGTCGCGCAGGCGCGCCGCGAAGTCCTCGAGCGTCAACTCGAAGCCAGTCGTCTTGGGCGTGTCCTCGAGCGCCTGTCGCGCGCCACGGTGCGCGTCGTGGACGTCGAGCGTCCCACGCCTCTCGCCTTCCCGCTCATGGTCGATATGACGCGCGCCAAGCTCAGCACCGAAAAATTGGCCGATCGCGTCAAACGAATGACCGTCGCGGCGGAGAAGCCCACGAAGTCCGGCATCATGTCGGTGTTCCGCATTGGCGACACCGTGCAGCGGTTGCTCGACAAGTGATTCCCGCTGGCGCGTTGGAGATCGTGGTAGCGGGCGAGCAGGCCGTGTTGCTCCCCGAGCGCGCCCTGTGGCTCCCTGCGCACGCCACGCTGCTCGTGGCCGACCTGCACTGGGGCAAAGCGGCCGCCTTCCGCGCCGCGCACATACCGGTCCCCATGGGCACGACATCGAGTGATCTCGCGCGGCTCTCGAGTGCCCTGCAGGTAACAGCGGCATCGCATCTGGTCGTGTTGGGCGACCTGCTGCACGCGCGTGCCGGCCGCCACGACGAAACGTTTCGCACCATTGCGTCGTGGCGGGCCACGCATGCGGATTTGCGCATCACCCTCGTGCGCGGCAATCATGATCAGCATGCGGGCGACCCACCGGCCGAGCTGAACATCGACTGTACCGACGACCCTTTACGCCTCGGCGCGTTCGTCGGCGTACACGAGCCGGCCGCGGATCTCGAGGGGTATGTGCTCTGTGGCCACCTGCATCCGAGCGTCACGGTGCGCGGCCGCGGACGTCAATCGTTGCGACTCCCCAGCTTCGTCTTCGGGCCTACGCGCGGTGTGCTCCCCGCGTTCTCCAGTTTCACCGGCGGCGGAATGTACGAGCAGGAGGCCGGCGATCGGCTCTATGGAATCGCGGCGGATTCTATTGTACCGCTGCACTAGTGCATTGGCCGCTTGGGAGGAACAGCATACACAGAGGCATCCGAGGAACAGAGTTCACAGAGCCGACTCCTCCGGTTTCGTGGCCGCTTCCACGATTGAGGAGTAGGCTCCGTGAGCTCTGTTCCTCGGATGCCTCCGTGTGAGCAGTTCAACCCACGCCCGCCTAGCGCACTACAGTCAGTGCTTGCCCCGCGCCTTCTGCACGCCGGTGTACATCGCCACGAGCACCGCGCCGCACACCACACCAAGCAACGCGTCGAGCACCGGCTTCGTCACCACCGCCATCGCCCCCGTCGCGTGGGCCCACCCCTCGAGTACCACCTCGGCCGCGTGCCAGCCGTGCGCAATGATGCCGCCACCCACGGTGAACATGGCCACCGTGCCAAGCACCGAGAGCGTCTTCATGAGAATGGGCGCGGCCTTGAGCAGCACCGCACCGAGCGCCTGACCGCGACGATGCAGCGCGAGGCCGGCGTCGTCGATCTTGACGATCCCCGCCACGAGCCCGTACACGAACACCGTGGCGGCGATACTCACCAGACTCAACGCCAGGACCTGCTCGCCAATCGGGGCCGTACTCATCGTGCCCAGCGAAATCACGATGATTTCAGCCGAGAGCACGAAGTCGGTGCGAATGGCCCCTTTGATCTTGCCCTGCTCCACCGCTAACAACTCGTCTTCACTCAAATCCGGACTGGTAATCACCGGCGAGTGCGCAGCGGCCTCCTCTTGGTGGAGATACTTGTGCACCAGCTTCTCCACGCCCTCAAAGCACAGAAACAGACCACCAATCACCATGAGCGGCATGACGGCCCACGGGGCAAAGGCGCTGATGAGCAGCGCCACCGGGACCAGAATGACCTTGTTCCACAGCGAGCCCTTGGCCACCGCCCACACCACGGGGAGCTCGCGCTCCACCCGTACCCCACTCGCCTGCTCCGCATTCAGCGCGAGGTCGTCACCCATGACCCCGCTCGTCTTGGTTGCCGCCACTTTGGTCAGCACCGCGACATCGTCCATCATGGACGTGATGTCGTCGAGCAGTACGAGCAGACTGGTAGCCATGTATGCTGGAAAAAGGAGGAGAAGCGCCGCTCGCGATTAACGCGTGAGCGCGGCCGCCGGTGCCGAGTAGAAGAGCACGGCAAAGTAATGACAGATGCTGCCACCCAGGACGAACAGGTGCCACACCGGGTGGGTCCAGCTGCGGCGCTTGTCCACGTAGAACACTACGCCGCCCGTGTAGAACAACCCGCCGCCCACCAGCAGCATCAGCCCGGCCGACTCCATGTTGGCAATGAGCGGCTTGGCGGCAAAAATGGCGACCCACCCCATGGCGACGTACACGATGGTGGAGAGCTTCGACATGGCGCCGCTCCCGAACAGCACCTTGAACAGCACGCCAAGGGCCGCGAGTGTCCACACGATCCCGAAGAGCGCCCATCCCCAGCGGCCGCGTAGCACGCCGAGCGTAAATGGCGTGTAGGTGCCCGCAATGAGCAGATAAATGGCCGCGTGGTCGAACACGCGCATTTTCTGCTTGAGCGTCGGGTGCGACACTGCATGGTACAGCGTGCTCGCCGCGTAGAGCGCAACCAACGCCGCGCCGAACACGCTCGCGCCTACGAGGGCCGCACGCTCACCACGGTTGGCCGCCGAGAGCACGAGGAATGGCAAGCCGATGAGACTTGCGACAAAGCCGGCCCCGTGGGTGATGGCATTGGCCAACTCTTCCCGGGGACCGGCAACGCGACTAGTGGACATTCAGATAAATCTAACCGCCATCGGACTCAGCGCAGCGACGCCAGCACCTTTTCCACGAAGCTGTTGAGGCTCGCCGTCGTGTCCATCCAACGAATCACCGCCACCACATCGTTCACGGGGTCGACGTAGATGAAGTTGTTGCCGGCCCCCACATGAACGAACGCCTCCACCGGTGCGGCGGCCAGATACGAACGGTCCGGGTTCACGAACCAGTTCATGTAGCCGTAGGTCTTCTGCGCCGGCGTGGGGGTGAGCGCCTGCGTGACCCAGGCATCGCTCAAGAGCCGCTTGTCGCCCCACACGCCACGCCGCTGCGTGAGCAGCCCGAAGCGGGCCATGTCCCACGCGTTGAGCACCATGCCGCCGCCCCAGTGGCCGCCGCCACTCACGCTTTGCACTTCACGGCCGTCGAGCACGATCCACGAATTGTCGTAGCCGTACCAGCGCCACGTGTTCGACGCGCCAATCGGGTCCATGATACGCTCGCGCAGCACTTCGGGCAGCGGACGACGCCACACCTGCAGCGCCGCCAGCGCCAACACGTTCACGCGCGTGTCGTTGTACTCGTACGTGCTGCCTGGCTCCACCCGCGGGCGCGTGGTCCACGTGGCCGCGTTCTGCGCCGGCCGGTCCGCCCACTCCGGCTTGCCCCAGAGCGTGCCTT
>JAIXTI010000039.1 GCA_027484025.1 bacterium | reverse complement strand
TAGCAGCGATAGTGTCGTCCTTGAGATAAATGCTTTGTGGGACGTATCCGAGTTGACGCTGCCAAGACAAACCCAACTTCTGTACCGACACGCCCCCAACCGTGACATCGCCTTGCTCCGGACGAAGCAAGCCAAGCAGCAAGTCGGTCATCGTACTCTTTCCAGACCCCGACGATCCCACGATCACGGTGAGCGTATTCGGGCGAATCGCGACCGATACGCCACGGAGGACAGGTTGTTCACCGCCGGGGTAGCGGAACCAGACGTCACGGAATTCGATGGGACCACCAAAGTCGCCGCGTACGTCCGACTCACTACTCCGAGCGGCACTGAGCAGTCGCCTCCCTTCAAGGATGTCAGGGAGGATCACGAACGCACTCTGACTGTTGGCCCGGATGGTCGCCGCGTGCTTGAAAATGTTCTGCGCGGCTGGCAGTAGCCGGTACCCGGCCATGGCGAAGAGTGACAGGACGCCGACGATGTCTTGTGCGGGCCTTCCCTGTTGCAACATGGCGATGGCGACCCCGAGCAGCACCCACACGGTCAGCGTCTCAAGAACAAACCGCGGCGCTTCGGCGAGAAGATTTCCCATGGCATCCGACCGTACTCCGCGCCCCACCTGACTAAGAAAGCGGTCCTGGTAAGACTGGGCGAGACCGGCGAGGCGAATCTCTTTGAGCCCTCCAAAACTCTCGGCGAGATGTCGGTGGTTCTGTTCGACGGAGGCCCATGCCACGGCACCGTGATGCGTAAGGCGTGCCCGAACTGCCTGAAAGAGCAGAATGTAGCTAACCCCAACAAGCGCCGAGACCGACAGCGCAACACCGGGGCGATACCAGACAAGCAAGATCACCACGGCCAACACAATCATCGCCTGGCTCACCAATGTGAGCAGCGGCTGGATAATCATGTACACGATTTTGTTGGCCCCGTGCATCACGTTTGCCGTCAAGTTCGCGGAGTTTACGGTAGGAAGCTCGACGTAATCGCGAAGGAGGTACGAGGCATATAGGTCACGCCGCAATTCGATCCCGACCGAAAGGGAGAAGCGCATGATCAGCCAGGTGGCACCCGCAGCAATGGCATTCGACACGGCGATGAGCGCCATCGTGAACAGTGCCATCGCCACGAGCAGTTCCGTGTCGTTCGAGAAGCCTAGCGCCTGATACGCACGTGCCGCCATCGGATTCCGCTGGACCAGCCCGGGATCGGCCACCAGCGCCACGAAGGGAGCAATCGAGCCTACGCCAGCGACTTGCACGAATCCTGCGAGCACGAAGTACGCCTGCAGCAGTCCGTACCGTCTCCATTGAGCCGGCGTAAGCAGTTGCTTGAGGGTGTGAAGCAAGGGCCGCGAATCAGTCACTTGCTGCTGCTCCGTGAACGCGAGATGTGTGTGAAATGAGGTGCTGTCACGGAATCCCCGCGATGAGTTGTGCGCCGAGCGGGGTCGTAATCGCCAGCGGCAGCTTCTGCCAAACCTTTACTGCCACGCCGTACGCGCTGTGGTCACCCGTTGGTGGGGCGCTGGGGCCGGATGTACTGGCAACCTGATACCACGGCAACAGCTCGTCCCGACTCCCCCACTGCTTCTTGAACTTGTGGGTGCCGCTGCCAGGCGTGCAGCGCCCGAAGTTGAACGCGTCGAACCCGAGCTCACTGGCCCGTCGAATGAATGCGCCGTACAACATCATGTTCGGCGACAGCTTCTGGTAACGACGCAGCGCCGATGCCCAGGAGATCTCCACCTCGCGGCCGTTCTCGATGGCGAAGCCAGCAGCCACTGGCTCTTCTCCTAGATACGCCACTCCAATCCACGCACGCTCTCCCAGTGCATCGGCCAGCCGCTCAAAAAACCTGAGGCCATGTGCCGGCGATCCAAGGTCACGCATGTGCTCGGCGAAAACCTTGTGGTATGCTGCTGACTGATCGCGTCCAAAGCGAACCACCAGCCCTTCCTTTTCGCCGCGTCGCACCTGGCTTCGCAGTTTGCTGTCGAACTTCTTGAACGTCGCCTCATAATCGTTAGGTACGACGTCCAGCACGACGGTAATCTTTCGGTTCACCGGTGTCAGCGCGGTGTCCAATGGCACGCGCGAGCGCAGCTCGACAAGCTTTGCGTCGTTGCCCAGCTCGGCAGCGCGCGCCGTGAGTGCACGCTGTGCCTCCGCATCGCCTAACGGACCGCCGTAGCTCACGAATGGAAGCGATACCAGATAATGGCCGAAGACCAGCGACTTCACGCGCACGAGCGGCAACACGCCGCGCAGCTCGGTGCCGGCATATGCCGCGAGATAGGGCGCTTCGTGACCGTACACCTCGCGGTACACATCGCGCCACTCCCACCGATGAAATGTGCTCCCATGCGGATGCGCTCCCACGAAGGCGTTCCACGTCGCCGCGCTCTCTGCTGTCGCTTCGACTATGGAAAGACGTTCAGTGCTCATGCCGCTTGGAACAGATGGTGAAATGACGTGAATTCGAAACGCTGCAACAACGCGCGCAAACGATGCTCGCACGCGCCCAGCCCGCGATAATGCCGCACGCGCGTGAGGAGACCGACAGGTAGTCTAGGCTGCCCCGGGTCTACCTCCCACGGGTGCAGATAAAACACCGCCGGTTGCCCGCTCTGCAGCACCGCATCCAGCCCGCGATGAATGAGCCAGGCCGGGAACTGACGGAACCACCCGCCACCGGCCACAGGCACCTGCAGCGCTCCTACCGGCCACACAGCCGGTGGATACTCATGCAAGGCCCCTGCCTCGGTGTGCAACAGATGCGGGACCCGCTCACCACTCGCCGTGCCGTACCCCGGTCTGGCAATGGGGAAACGGCTCGAGTCGTACTGGTAGCCTTCTTCGACCAGTACGCGCGTAGCCCACGGGACCTCATCTGTAAGTGAAAACGACGGAGCGCGGTATCCCGTAACCGGCGTGCCACTCACATCTTCGAGCACGGCACGGGCGCGCTGCACATCGGCGCGAAACTCCGCTTCGGAGAGCGTAGGGATTCTCTGATGCCAATACCCGTGCGAAGCCACCTCGTGCCCCTGCTCGGCAATACGGCGCACCAGCGCCGGGTAGCGGTCGGCTACCCAGCCGAGCGTGAAGAAAGTGCCCTTGGTGCCCGTGTCGGCGCAGAGCGCCAGCAGGCGGTCGGTACTGCGCTCGACTCGCGACTCCAGCGTTTCCCAGCTGCTGCGGGACACATGCGAGTCGAACGCGCTCACCTGAAACCAATCTTCCACATCCACGGTGAACACTGCCTGCGCCCGGCCGTATCCGGCCGGGCGTACTTTCGAGGGGGCAGTCACCATGGTCGTAAGGTCACTTGCGGATGCTGTCCTTACGCGCCCGCGGGAACTTGTCGGACAGCGTATCGGTGTACTGACGCTCACCCTCGCCAACATAAATCTGGCGCGGACGCGCGATCTTCTGCTCCTTGTCCAGAATCATCTCTTCCCACTGCGCCATCCAGCCGGACACGCGCGCCACGGCAAAGAGCACCGTGAAGAAATCCGTGGGGAACGCCATCGAGCGGTAGATGAGCCCGGTGTAGAAGTCGACGTTGGGGTACAACTTGCGCGCAATGAAGTAGTCGTCGCTGAGGGCAATGCGCTCGAGCTCGAGGGCAATCTCGAGATCCTTGTCCATGCCCACCTGCGCAAACACTTCGTCGGCCAGCTTCTTCACGATGCGGGCGCGCGGGTCGTAGCTCTTGTCCACGCGGTGCCCAAAGCCCATAAGGCGCTGCTCACCCTTGCCGCTCTTCACCGCTTCAATGAACGCGGGAATGTTCTTCTTGTCCCCGATGTCGCTGATCATGCGCAACACCGCTTCGTTGGCACCACCATGCAGCGGGCCGAAGAGAGCGGCAATGCCACCGGCGACCGCCGAGAACGGGTCCACGCCCGATGAACCAATCGCTCGCACCGCGCTCGTGCTGCAGTTCTGCTCGTGGTCGGCGTGCAGAATGAAGAGCACTTCGAGCGCCTTCACGAATACCGGGTTGGCTTCGTACTTGGGCTCCGACATACGCGCGACCATGGAGAGGAAGTTCTCCGTGTAGCTGAGATCGTTGTCGGGGTAGATGAAGGGCAACCCCTTTACGTGCCGGTACGCAAACGCTGCAATGGTCGGCAGCTTCGCCATGAGGCGAATCATGCTGATGTAGCGCTGGTGCGGGTCGTGAATGTCGCGCGCCTGCGGGTAGAAGCTCGACAGCGCCGCCGTAGCGCTGCAAAGCATGTTCATGGGGTGCGCGTCGTACCGGAAGCCTTCGAGGAACTTGCGGATGTTCTCGTGCACGTACGTGTGGAACGTGATGTCGTGCACCCACGTGTCGTACTGCTTCTGGTCGGGCAGGTTGCCATGGCGCAGCAGGTACGCCACTTCGAGGAAGGTGGCGTTCTCGGCCAGCTGCTCGATGGGGTAGCCGCGGTAGCGCAGAATGCCTTTGTCACCATCGATGAACGTGATGGCGCTACGGCACGAGGCGGTGTTCATGAACGCCGGGTCGTAGCTCAGCGTCCCGAATTCACCGGCTTCGCGCTTGACCTGCTTGATGTCACTCGCGCGAATGTACGTATCCCCTTCGGGGCCCTCCGTACGAATGGGCGCGCTGTACGAATTGCCGGTGCGGCTATCGCGGATTTCGAGGGCATCGGGCGCCGAAGCGCCGGGGGCTGCAGTGGTGGGCTGGCTCATCGGAGGCTGACTACTCCAGGCAACGCTGGGGAGATTGGCAAAACTGCGAGGACACGCGGAGTACGCGTCCAAGGTGTGCGTACTCAAAAACTAAGGCCGTGCAACGCGCCATGCGGCAGTGGTCTTCAGGGCACATCCGACTGAGTCGCCAGCGTAAGCACAAAGCCCAACGCCGCCCCCGGCCGCCCCGCTTCGCTCACGTCCTCCAACCGGCTGTCCATCGCCGCCAGCATCTGCTGGCACATGGCAATGCCCAGCCCTGCGCTCGACAACAGCGGGTCGCTGGACAGCTTCCCGGCTCGCAACAGCTGCGCCTTGACCGCCGTCGGCAAGCCCTGGCCGGTGTCGGCGACTTCAAAACGCAACCGATCGTTGCCGAGGTCGCTCACCGACACGGTCACGGAACCGGCCGAGGTGAACTTGAGCGCGTTCGTCACCAGGTTGAGGAGCACGCGGTGCAACGCGCCGGGGTGTCCCACCCGACGGTCGGCCACCGGGCCGCTCCAGCGCAGTACCAGCTGCTTTTCTTCGGCAATCGGGTGCACCAGCGCCCGCACTCCTTTCCATACCTCGGCCACACTGAACGGCACGGCCGCGGCCTGCGCCACGTCGTGCGCCGTACCACGCGCCATGTCGAGCGCATCGTTGGTAAGCGACGCTACACCGAAGGCCGCCGAGTAGAGGAGGCCCAGCTGCTTTTCCTGCTGCGGCGTGACGGGGCCCGCGTGGCCGCTGCGCAAACGCTCGATGAGCATGAGCATGGACGACAGCGGCGAGCGCAGGTCGTGCGTGATGCCCACGAGCAGCTGCAGCGCATCGGGAAGCGCCTGCGGTGCCACCACGGAGCCTTCAGCGGGGCTGTCGACCAGCACACGCGCCCCCTCGGCCACCAACGCCGCAATGGCCTCGGGGCTGACGTCGGGGGCAATCTGGGTGCTGCTCGCCGTACTGCTGGTGGTGACAACCGGGGAGTTGGTCATTGTCGGCAAAAGGTCAGTCGGCGGCGCCGGAGAGGACGTCGCGCTTGAATCCGTGCTTTTCCATGAGGCGGTAGAGCGTGGTGCGGTCAATGCCGGCCAGTCGCGCCGCCTTGGACATGTTGCCACCGGCGCGCGTCGTGAGGCGCGCCAGGTATTCCTTCTCGAAGTGCGCGATGAGGTTGTCCTTGGCGAGGTGGAACGCCTCGTTCATGATCCCCGCCGGCAGCCCCGTTTCCCCGGCCTGCTCGGCTACGGCATCGTCGTATACCGGGATGTCGTCGGGGGTGATGTTGCGCCCCCCGTCGGCAATGACCGCCAAATGCTCGATGACGTTCTGCAGCTCGCGCACGTTGCCGCGCCACGGCCGCGACTGTAAAAACGCAATCGTTTCCGGCTCGAAGGTGGGGGCAGGCGCGCCGCTGGCGCGGTGCCGCTCCCACGAGCGCTTGAGAAAAAACTCGGCGAGCAGCGGAATGTCTTCGAGGCGCTTGCGCAGCGGCGGCAGCTTGATGGGCACCACGCGCAGCCGGTAGAACAGGTCTTCGCGCAGCAGTCCCTGCTGAACGCTCTCCTGCGGATCGCGGTTGGTGGCCGAAATGAAGCGCACGTCCACCACGGCGTCCTGCGTTTCGCTGCCCAGCCGGCGTACCACCCCGTCCTGCAATACACGCAGCAGTTTGGCCTGCAGTGGCATCGTCATTTCGGTGAGCTCGTCGAGGAACAGCGTGCCGCCGTTGGCGACCTCGAGCAGCCCGGCCTTGTCGCGATCGGCGCCGGTAAAGGCGCCCTTTCTGTAACCGAACATTTCCGACTCGAGCAGGTTGTCGGGCATGGCCGCGCAGTTCACGGGCACCAGCTTGCGCTGCGTGCGCCGGCTGTGCTTATGGATGAACTGGGCGATCATTTCCTTACCCGTGCCGCTCTCGCCGCTGATCATGACCGAGGCGTCGGTGGCGGCCACCTTCTGGGCCAGCTCCACCGCTTTGCGGAACGACGGGGACACGCCCAAGAGCGCCATCTGTTCGCCGCTGCCGCTCTGTGTCATGAGGGCCGAGGGCTTGATGATCTCCCGGTTCTCGCGGGTGGCGGCGCTGGCGTGGGCGGCTCGGCCCACCAAGACCTGCAGGTGGCTGGCGGAGAAGGGCTTGGGGAGATAGTCCCAGGCGCCGGCGCGGAGCGCCTCGATACTGGACTGGACCGTGGGATTGCCGGTCATAATGACTACAATGACGTCTTTATGTGCTTCGACGGCCGCCTTGAGCACCTCCATTCCGGAGATGTTGTTCATGAAGAGGTCGACGAGCACGAGATCGAAGCGCCGGCGGCGCACCAGTTCGAGCGCTTCTTCGCCGCGGCCTGTCTGGGTGACGTTGTGTCCGTCCATTTGCAGGACGGAGACGCACCCCTCGCGGAGGGTGCGGTCGTCATCCACGACCAGAATGCGCATGCCCGTGCCCTTGTCAGGGACGGTTGCGGCACCGGCGTCGGCGAAGAATGGATCGGTCATTGCGTGAGCGGCGTAAGAACGTCTGCGAGGAAACGAGCCGTCCGTCTGGGCCACGGCTTTCGCAGCGAGCGGCAAACGAGGGCAATATGGTGCACCACTGCGACAGGGGCTGTTGCGGCGGTACTATGTTGCTTGATGGTGTTGCATTTCGGCATACATCTGGCACAGGCGGGCTCAGATGTCGAAATACCGTGCTGCGGGTCGCCCGTCAAGGGATTTCCGTTGCCTGATGCCTACAGTCGTCGTGTCGTGACTGCAACACTATCAAAAAGGTCACGGTTTTGTTGCTTTAGCGCTGCGATACTTGTGCGCTTACGCATCACCGTGTTGCCTAGCAGATTGATGAGCCGTCATTAGCCAGACATTACGCCTGTTCCCCACTCCGTCATTTCTCAATGTCCGGACAGCAGATTCAGCCAGTAGCCTCGCGCGACGTCGCGCTCGAACCGTACCAGGAAGGTGCGCCACCCATCGATTGGGGCGGCGGCGGGGAAGAGGCGGCACCGGAGCCGAAGGGTCCAAGCCTTGGCCGGTACCTGGCGGCGGTCAACCGGTTCAAGTGGCTTATTCTCGTCATCACGGCACTCGGTGCGGCGGGTGGCGTATTTGCGACGCGCTTCATTACGCCAGAGTACGAGGTCCAGGCGACCATTCTCTTGGAGCAGGGGAGTGGGGTGGCCGGGGGCCCCATTCAAGCGGAACAGCTGCTCAAGTCTTCTGGATGGCAGGATTTGCTGCGATCCTATGCCATCGCCGACCCGGTGGTCAACGAGCTCGCGCTCTTCGTGACCCCCAAAGCAGACGCTGACAGTCTTCTGTTCCGCAGTTTTCGCGTTGAGCAAGGCCGTTTGCGTGCCGGCGACTATGTACTCAAGGTTACGGGTGCACGCTACTCGCTAACTAGCGAGGCAGGACTGGAGATGGAGAGCGGGGCCGTTGGCGACTCCATTGGTCGGCCCGTGGGTTTTCGGTGGCAGCCGTTGCCTGCTCAGCTCAGTGGCCGCAGCAGTATCGCGTTCAACGTGCAGACACCACGTGAGGCGTCCATTGCGCTCATCAAGCGCTTGGATCTCAAGCTGGTAAATGGTTCAAACTTCCTTTTCCTTAGCCTGACCGGCCCAAGCGCCTCGCGTTTGGCAGCAACCCTGAATGCGTGGGTGGAACAGTTCGTGGCGGTCGCCACGGCGCTGAAGAAGAAGAATGTTGCCTCGGTGGCGGGCATCCTCGAGGGGCAGCTCGACTACACGGCGCGAGCGTTGCAGGATGCGGAAAGTGCGCTGGAAAGCTTCCGAGTGCGCACCGTGACAGAGCCCAGCGAGCGGCAGACTGTTCAGCCTGGCATCGAGATGACCACGAGCCCGGTCTTCGCGAACTATTTCCGCGACAAGGTCATCGCAGACAGCTACCAGCGGGACCGCGAGGCGCTTGAGCGCATTCTGGCGCAATCCAAGCTGGGGAGCGCCATTACGCGTGAGGCCGTCCTCTCGGTGCCCATGGTCAACGGCGATCCGGCCGCTGAGGATCTGCGCAAGTTTCTCAGCGAGCAGGCGGACCGTGAATTCAATCTCCGGCGCTTGCGCGAAAGCTACACCGACGAGTTTCAGAAGGTGAAAGACGAGCAGTCCGCGCTCGTGGCGCTCCGAACGCAGTCGGTACCGAACGCCTTGGACGCGTACATCAATCAGCTCAAACTGCGCGAACGCAACCTGCTGGCAACGATCGACCGCAGCAGCAAGGATCTGCGTGGTATCCCTACGCGCACCATCGAAGAGCAGCGCCTCAAGCGGCAGGTGGAGATGAGTGCGGCGCTGTACCAGAACCTCAGCATGAAAACTGCTGAAGCGAAACTGGCCGACGCCGCGACGGTGCCCGATGTCCGAATTCTCGATCCGGCGGTGGTGCCCTCGAAACAGACCCGCAATACGAAGCCGGTCATCATTCTGGGGGCCACCGGCGCGGCACTGGGGCTAGCGCTGTTCCTCGCGATCTTGCTCGATCAGCTCGACAAGCGCTTCCGTTACCCTGAGCAGGCTACCGACGACCTCGGCTTGTTTGTGTTGGGGGTCGTGCCCGTGATCGACAACAAGGGGCGCAAGAGCAGCGCCGATCAGGCGGCGCAGGTGGTAGAGTCGTTCCGCACCATCCGCATGAACGTGCGTTATGCGGCCGACCCAAACCGTCCGTTTGCCATTACCATCACCAGCCCGGGCCCGGGAGACGGCAAGAGCCTGATTTCGTCGAACCTGGCCTTGAGCTTTGCCGAGGCCGGTGCGCGCACGCTGCTCATCGATGGCGATATCCGTCGCGGTGAGTTGGCGAAGACGTTCAAGATTCCGGCCAAGCCCGGCTTGGTGGAGTATCTGGACGGAACGGCGCTCATTGCCGAGGTGCTGCATCCGACAGACGCGCACCCAAATCTCACGTTGTTGCCTGGCGGTGCCCGCCGTCGGCGCGCACCTGAGCTGTTGGCCACTCCGCGACTGAATCAGCTCATCAACCAGATGGGCGCAGAGTACGACGTAGTAATCGTGGATTCGCCGCCACTCGGCGCCGGCTTCGATGCCTATGCGCTGGCGACAGCGACGGGGAACATGGCGCTGGTGATGCGCGCCGGGGTGACCGACCGCAAGATGGCCGCGGCCAAGATGGCCGTGGTAGATACGTTGCCAGTCCGTGTAATGGGTGCGGTGTTGAACGGCATCAAGATGACCGGCGCATACCAGTACTATTCATACTATCAGGAGTACGCGGCCACCGACGAAGAGCCCATCGGCAGAATCTCCGACGGATCCGGCCGCGACAAGAATGCCGCGCTCCCGGGAGCGCGCTCATGATCGCTGCAGTTCCTACTTCTTTGATGCACATACACGTGAAGGCACGAGTCACATTACTGGCAGCGGCCGGCGCATTTGCGCTGTCCTGCTTGTTTTCGGTACCAGCGGCGGCGCAGCAGGCGCCGCTGGCGGGAGCCCAGCGTGCTACGCGTGCGGAGCTCAAGCAGCGTGTGGCACTGCTCGAGCAGCCAGGAGCATCGCGCCCCGCCTCGCCAGCGCGTGCGGGGGAGTTGGCCGCCATTCGTGACCGTCTCGAACACGGTGACTTCAAGCCCGGCGACCGCTTCATCCTTTCATTGCGGCAGGACAGTGTGCGCTCGGACACCCTCGTGGTGCGCGATAGCCTTCGGGTTGCCGTGCTGAACTTGCCCGAGTTTTCGGTGGACGGGCTGTTGCGGTCAGAACTCGAAGATGCGCTCAATGCCCACGTGACACGGTTTCTGCGGAATGCGGTGGTGCGAGCCGCCCTCCTCGTCCGCGTGTCCGTCACTGGCGCAGTCCAGCGCCCGGGCTTCTACTATGCTCTTCCCGATGGCCCCATCAACGATCTGCTCACCTCGGCAGGCGGGCCGGCTGCTGAGGCCGATTTGAAGAAGATCACCGTTACACGCCTCGGAAAGGAAATTGTCGGGGGCAAGGCATCGAAGAACCTGCTGGAAAGCGGCATGACGCTCGAACAGTTGGATGTGCAGAGCGGCGATACCGTTCGCCTACCGCTCAAGCGCAAGTTCAACTGGCAGATCATCATCCAGCTCTTCTTCATCATCTCGACCCTCTTCTTTGCCGTCATTCAGTTCGTACAGTGGTACTATGGACGCACCGATCAATGAGCGTGTCATGCGATCAGAACGCCTGACCCCCGCTCCGTTCAAGGCCAAAGGTACCGTGACGAGAAACCGGGGGAACATCGGGTCCCTTCAAACCGAGCCCGTTCGCGCCAGCCGCCCTAGTTCCGATGAGGACTTCGAGCCGCGTTCACGGTCGGAGCTTGCCTGTACCGCCTTCAATGTGACCATGGCAACGCTCATGCTTATCGTGGCGTCGCCGGTGATGTTGCTGACGGCGCTCCTCATACGCCTGACTTCTCGTGGTCCTGTGGTGTACACCCAGGTCCGCGTGGGACTCGACAGGCGCTGGGCACGTACGCATTCCATCAACGAGCGTCGACGTGAAGACCTCGGCGGCGTCCCCTTTGTGATTTACAAGTTCCGGTCCATGCGCGTCGATGCGGAGAAGGACGGGCAGGCGGTGTGGGCCACGCAGGGTGACGACCGGACCACAGCGATCGGCAAGATCATTCGCAAGTCGCGCATTGATGAACTGCCGCAGCTGTTCAACGTGTTGCGCGGGGATATGAACATCGTGGGTCCCCGCCCGGAGCGGCCAAGCATCTTTGTCCGACTGCGGGAGCAGGTCGAGAACTATCCGGTGCGTCAGCGGGTGAAGCCAGGCATTACCGGCCTGGCGCAGATCTCCAATCCGTACGATGCCTCGCTCGACGACGTACGCCGCAAGGTGTACTTCGATATGGAATACATGCGTCGTCAGTCGGTATG
The DNA here is from genome assembly GCA_027484025.1 of bacterium. GTDB lineage: Bacteria > Gemmatimonadota > Gemmatimonadetes > Gemmatimonadales > Gemmatimonadaceae > Gemmatimonas. The sequence continues at coordinate 3,983 of JAIXTI010000039.1, read as the reverse complement.
GCAGGACGTCGTGATCATGGCGCGAACCATTCCCGTGATGCTGTTCCGCATTGGGGGATGGTAGCCTCGTTGCCTGATGGGCAAAGCGCTCCCACGGAGCTCCAGTGCTCTGCACGCATGCCCGATGCAGAGTGGCAAGAGGGGCGCGTTGTCTGGGCTGACATATTTGGGCGGTCGTCTTCGGCGACCGCCTTTGTGTCACCGGAATGGGTGGCCGCATGGCTGGCTGTGTACGCGCCCGCGCTCCACCCCACGCAGCTGGTCGTTACCGAGCCCACCGGCGCAATCGCCGGTACCTGCCTTCTGACCGCAAGCTCACGGCGGGTTGCCGGCATCCGATGGCGGCGTTTGCATTTGAACACCGATGGCGAGCCAGAGTCCGACAGCGTCATTGTCGAGCACAACATGGTGCTCGCGCGGAAAGACGTGGAGCGCTCCGCGACAGTGGCGGTCGCGCAGTGGGTCAAGGCTGCCAGGGTCGATGAGTTCGTGGCCGCCGGCGTCTGCAGCGACGAGTTGGCGCGGTTGACCGAGGCGTTCGGAGGCTGGACCACCGACGTCGAGTGGCGCGTCGCCCCGTTCGTGAATCTCGAGGCGCTGCGTGCGGGGGCTCGAGATCACTTGAGTGCGGTGGGGGCCAGCACGCGGGCTCGCCTGCGGAAGGCGCTCCGTGAATACGAGTCTCGTGGCGCGCTCACGGTGCGGGTCGCCGACACGCCCACAGAGGCACTGAAGTTGTTCCGGGAGATGGTGCATCTTCACGAGCAACGGTGGCGCAAAATTGGTAAAGCCGGCGCCTTCGCTTCGCAAAGGCGCCGTGAGTTTCACGAACGCTTCATTCAATCGTCAGTAGAGTCGGGAAGGGCCCATCTGCTGCGGGTCGCCTGCGGCGGTCAGACCGTAGGCATCCTGTACAATCTGCAGGCGAATGGTCGTGTTAGCTTTTACCAATCAGGCTTTGCCTACTCATCTGATGAGCGGTTGAGTCCGGGCATGCTGACGCATCATTTGGCCATTGAACACTATCGCGTGAACGGCTACGTGGAGTACGATTTTCTCGCTTCGGGAACCAATGAACTGCGTTACAAGCGCTCTCTGGCGACAGACGAGCGCCGCTTGGCGTGGGCGGCAATGACGCGTCCGGGGCCCCGCGCCAATGCGTTGCAGCTGCTTCGCCGTTTGCGCAACGCGGCCTATTCCATCTCGAACCGCCGCGCCGCTGCTCGGGCCGTCGCGCAAGAGCTGGCGTAACGTGTCCGACCTGCGAGAGGGCGTTCGCCGTGTGTTCGTGGAATCGCTGAGCTCCGCCTGGTTCGTGGAGCTGCTCCGGGCGATCCGACGAAACCGATGTGCGATCGTGGTCATGCACCGCTTTGCGACCGACCACGGGGTGCATATCGGGCACGACCCGGTGGCCTTTCGGCAGCTGCTCTCTTCGCTCAGAAAGCACCGCGTATCGCTCGTAGATGTGGAAACTGCGGTCCGCCAGTACGACGACAACGAGTCGCCGGGCAGCGCCAATGGGCTCTCGGTTGCTTTCACCATTGACGACGGCTACGACGATCTCCTGAACGTCGGGGAGCCCATTTTTGCCGAGTTCGATTGCCCCTTCTCGGCCTTCGTCGTCCCCGATGTCATTGAAGGCAAGACGTGGTTCTGGTGGGACCAAGTCGACTGGATTTTGCGACACTCTGATCGCCGCGCGGGGACTCTCGCTCTGAGTGAGCGCGAGCTGCGTTTTGCGTGGTCCGATGAAGCTTCTCGACTCGCCGCACGCACGGATATCGAGCAGTCGCTCAAGCAGCTCTCGCATAACCACCTGCTGTCGGCGCTGGATCAGCTTGCCCAAGGTGCTGGAGTGACATTGCCGGTCCGGGCGCCCGCCGAGTACCGGGTGCTCGACTGGAACGCGCTGCGATCTGCCGAAGCGAGAGGTGTTCGATTCGGTGCGCACTCACGGTCGCACCCCATTCTCAGTCGCTGTACCGATGAGCATTCGCACACTGAGATCATGTCGTCTGTAGTAGCGGTACGTTCACAGTTTCAGAACCCCGTACCCATGTTCTGCTATCCGAACGGCTGCGACGCCGACTTCGGCACACGCGAGTACGCCTCGGTCACATCGGCGGGACTTCGTTATGCACTCAGTACAGCACCCGGTGTGCTGCAGCCGAAAATGGCAGACCGGTTCGGCAACGACTGGCGCATGCGAATCCCGAGAATTTCTTACGGAGAGTCCGCTGGCCACATCTACCGAAGCTTTCTGTGACGACGGCATTGCGGTCTGAAGCCCGGACGGAGTTGCCGGTGATCGGTGCCATCGTCCTCTTGGTCGTCGGTTTCTTTGCCACGATCGCCAGTTTCCCGGAAAGTTGGAATGAGGACCGCACGCACGGTTATGTGGTGGCGGCCTTCTGCATATGGCTGATGTGGAAAGACCGGCAGCTGCTGAATCCAAGTCGCGAGCTTGCGGGACTGGCGATCCCGATTGCGATAGGGCTGTCGCTTCTCTGGCTCGTGGCCACGGTTATGGGCCTCCGCGTGGTTCACCAGTTGGTGCTGCCCGCGATCGCGACCGCGTGGGCCGCAGCGCTCTTCGGGCGTCGAGGGGTGCACGTTGTCGGCTCGATCGCGTTGCTTTTTCTGCTGGCCGTGCCGCTGTGGGAAGCGCTACGCGGGATACTGCAATCTCTGACTGTGGCGGTGAGCAGCGTCGGCGTGGCGGTCTTCAAGCTTGGCGCCAGGATTGACGGACAGAAGATCCACTTCCCGTTCGGTACGATCGAAGTCGCGCAGTCGTGCGCCGGCCTTTCGTATTTCATGAGCGCGTTCACAATCAGCGCCATCTACGGCCGGTTGTTCCTCACCAGCCATCGTGGACGCCTAGCCGCAGTGTCGGTCGCCCTTGTGCTGGCGATCGTCAGCAACTGGATTCGCGTGTTTGGCCTGGTGCTCATCGGCTATCAGTCAAAGATGCAATCGCCGCTCATGAAGGAGCACGCGACTTACGGGTGGATCATCTTTGCCGTCGTCATGACGGTGTTTTTTCTGGTCAGCAACCGGATCGAGCAGTGGGACCGGCATCAACCCGTTGCTACCGTCGTAGAGAACGAGTCGCTTGATCTGCGCAGTACCTCGTGGCGAGGCTTACTCACACCCACCTTGGCCGCATTGCTCGGACCAGCGCTGTATTTCGTGTTTACCTTGATGCCGACCTCTTCTCAGGTGGCGCCCGACATTGCCAATGTACAGGCCGTGAGCACGTGGAGCGCGACACCGCTCACGCCGGCGGCTGATTCTACGTCGTGGCAGCCGGCCTTCACCGGGCAATCGGAACGGCGGGTGGTGAGGGTGAGTCGCGCTGACACACTTGTTCAGGTTGATCGACTCATCTACGCCGATCAGTCACAAGGCCACGAGCTGATCAGTAGTGGGAACACCATTGGCGAAACGCTGGCAGGCGAGAAGCTGGTGGGGCCATTGGATAGCGATCTTCGCATGGTCCGGCAGGCCATCGTGCGTACCTCCAACAGGCCGCGTCTGGCGTGGTACTGGTATCGAGTCGCCGGTGTCGAAACGCCGTCGTCCGCCAAGGCAAAGCTGCTCGAGCTGGTCTCATTCTTCTCACGCGGGGCCCCCTCCGAATTGGTCGTCGTGAGCACGACGTGTGAGGCCACGAGTTGTGAGAAGGCCACGGGCGTGCTGTACGAGGCCGTTACTGGTCGGCCACTTCCGAGACCTTAACGCTGCCCGTCCCCGTGCAGCAACTGTCGGAGAATGGCGTCACGCGTGGGTTCTCCAATACGCGAATGCGTCGGCAGAGTGTAGGTGCTCGCCGCAAGCTGTCTCGCTCCCTTGAGCTCATCAGGCGTTGACGTCAGATGCCGCTGCACCTCGGTGTAATCGAGGAGCGTTCGCGGATACGAACGGCTGACGCCAAGCTGCGCGAGCGTTGGTGAAGGCATGCGCTCGAGGCGCACGGG
>JAIXTI010000100.1 GCA_027484025.1 bacterium | reverse complement strand
CTCCGAACTCGTCGCCATCGGCAACGAAGGCCTCCTCAAGGCGGTCCGCAAGTTCGATCCCGATCAGGGCGTCAAGTTCATCTCGTACGCCGTGTGGTGGGTGCGCCAGGCCGTCCTCAAGGCGCTCGCCGAACAGACCCGCAGCGTCCGCATCCCGCTCAACCAGAATTCGCAGCTCATCCGCATGGCGCGTGGCGAGATGGTGCTCAATCAGGTGCTCAACCGCGAGCCCACCGACGCCGAAATGGCGAAGCTCCTGGGCGAGCCCGTCGAACAGGTGCGCAGCGCCCGCCAGATCAGCAGCACCGAAGTCTCCCTCGACGCCCCCATCGATCGTCAGGATCGCGAAGCGTCCACCCTCGGCGAGCGCTTCGCCGGTGAGACGCACGCCGACATCGAAGAAGGCACCGACTTCCGCCTCATGCGCGAGTTCATCGACCGCGTCTTCCGGAAGTACCTCACGCCGCGTGAACGCAAAATCCTGTATCTGTATTACGGGCTTGATGAAGGGGCCGAAGCCATGACGCTCGAGCGTATCGGAGCCCTCATGGGCGTCACGCGCGAACGCATTCGCCAAATCCGCGAGCGCGCCTTCGAGAAGCTCCGCGAGTCCCCCGATGGCAACGCCCTCGCGGGCTTCTGGGGCGCGGCGTAACCCGCTGCGACATCACGTCCCGATTTTTTGGGTGACATCGTTGTAAGAATTACCCAACAGTAATATTATGGATCGGCGGGCGCTCGGTGTCTCGAGCGCCCGCCTTTTCATAGACCGCCCTGGGAGGCACTGCATTGCCCCGTGTCCTGATCGTTGACGATGAACCGGGCATTCGCTTCGCGCTGAAGCGGTGGTTCGAACGTCAGCAATGGGCGGTCCTCGAAGCCTCCGATGGACAGTCGGCCATGGATCTGCTGCTCAGCAGCGCCGACGATACCGACGCACGACTCGATGTCGTCGTGTGCGATTTGCATCTTCCCGTACTGAGCGGCGAAGCCATTGTGCACACGCTGCTGCAGGAGCGCCCGGCGCTCGCCCTGCGTGTGCTGCTCACGACCGGTGACGCGGTCATCGATGCCGAACCAAACAGTATCCTCGCCAAACATCCGCACGTGCTGCAGAAGCCGTTCGATCTGGCAACGCTTAAGGCGGCCGTGGAGCGTATCGCGCACGCTTGACGCCTTGAACGACGGGTGGCTGGTCCGGCGATCAACGGAGCGACGGATTTAGCCCTCAGGGGAAAGAAAGCAAGAGCACAGGAAAAAGCGCGGTGCCGTTCACACGGGACCGCGGTTTTTGTGTTGGTGAACCAATCTGCGCTTCACACTGTGCTCTTGCGTTCTTCCCCCTGAGGGCTAGTGCCGTCGGCCAGTAAGTCGCCGGACCAAACACCCGCAGTTTCAGCTAAGTTGCAGCATGCGTGACACGCTCGCCGCCATCGTCGGGCCCAAGTGGGTCAAAACCCGTCCGTCAGAGCTCGCGCCCTTCGACGCCGACGCCTTGCCGGGCTATCGCGCCACGCCGGGCATCGCGGTCTTTCCCGGTTCGCGAGATGAACTCATCGACGTCGTGCGCGCCCTCGCCGCCACGGGAACGCCATGGGTCCCGCGCGGCGCCGGCACTGGCCTGTCCGGAGGCGCGCTCGCCGACAACGTCGTGCTTATCGGCCTCAATCGACTCACACGCATCATCGACGTCGATCCGGTCAATCGTCTGGCCCGCGTCGAGCCCGGCGTGGTGAATGCGCGGCTGTCGCGCGAGACGACGCGCTACGGTCTGCAGTACGCCCCCGACCCCTCCAGTCAGACGGTGTGCACGATTGGTGGCAACGTCGCCGAGAACGCCGGCGGACCGCATTGCCTCAAGTACGGCGTCACACTCAATCACATCCTCGAGTGTGAAGTCGTCCTCCCCGACGGTACGGTCACGCGCCTGGGCGGTGCCTTCGCCGAACAGGAAGGCTACGACCTGCTTGGCGCATTCGTCGGCAGCGAAGGATGCTTTGGCATCGCCACCGAAGTCACGGTCAAACTCGTCCCGCTCCCTGACGCGGTGCACACGCTGCTCGCCGATTTCTCGTCGGTGGCAGAGGCGGCACGCGCCGTCTCGCGCATTGTGGCCACCGGCATTGTGCCCGCGGCGCTCGAGATGATGGACAACGCCACCATCCGCTGCGTGGAAGCGAGCATTTATGCCGCTGGATACCCAGTGGATGCCGCGGCCATTCTACTCTGCGAAGTCGACGGGCCGGCCGCCGGTCTCGACGAAGACGTGGAGATCATTCGCGCCGCCTGTCTCGAGAGCGGCGCGCGTGCCGTGACCGTCGCGACGGACGCGGACAGCCGCGCACGCCTCTGGCAGGGGCGCAAGAAAGCGTTCGGCGCCATGGGGCGCCTGGCACCGGCCCTCGTGGTGCAGGACGCCGTCGTACCGCGCACCAAGTTGCCGCAGGTGCTCGCCGCCATCGACGACATTGCCCTTCGCTACGACGTGCGCGTGTGCAATGTGTTTCACGCCGGCGATGGCAATCTGCACCCCAACATTCCGTACAACGCCACCGACGCCGATCAGAGCGCCCGCGTGCACGCGGCGATGTCCGAGATCATGCAGGCGTGCATCGCGGCCGGCGGCACCATTACGGGCGAGCACGGTGTCGGCCTCGACAAGTTGCCGTACATGGAATCGCTTTTCGACGCGGCCTCGCTCGACAGCATGTGCCGCGTGCGCAGTGTGTTCGATCCGGATCGCAGAGCGAATCCGGGGAAGGTCGTGCCCGTGCATGCGTGCAAGGAGTGGCATGGCACGTCGTCGGTTCGGCGGCCGCAATAATGGCCGGCACTACGACATCGATGGCGCACGCCGCAGCCGAAGCGCCGGTGCAGCAGCTTGCCGAACAGCTGCGCGAGACGCGCGAACCGCTGCGTATTGTGGGTAGCGGCAGCTGGCTTCACGGCGGCGGGCCATGGGGCGCCGCCACACCGCTCGCCACGCGTGCGTTGCAGGGCGTGGTGGAGTACGCCCCCGGTGATCTCGCGATCACTGTGCGCGCGGGCACGACGCTCGCGGAACTTGCGGCCGTGACTGGTGAAGAGGGACAAATGTTCGCGCTCGCGCCGTACGGTTCTCCCGACGCCACCATTGGCGCAGCCGTCGCCACGGCGACGCCGGGCCCGCTGTCGTACGGCGATTACATCATGCGCGACCTCGTGTTGGGCGTACAGGTGGTGACGGGCAACGGTGACATCACGCGCGCCGGTGGACGCGT
>JAIXTI010000138.1 GCA_027484025.1 bacterium | reverse complement strand
GACCCCGACCCCGACGCGTTACCGCCCCACCGGCTCCGATTCAAAAATCCGCCCCGCGTCGCCCACCGCCGCCACGCCGGTGCTCCCCGGCACCCCGAACAGCGCGTAGATAATGCTGCGCCACGTCGACGGCACCGGACGCCACGCCACGCCGTCGTAGCGCACCACCGTGCCGCTGTCGCCCACGGCGTACACCTCGGTCGGCCCGCGCCCCCAGAGCGCCCGCAGATCACGCGGCGTAGGCTTGGGAAGCGCCTGCCACGACACTCCGTCGAAGCGTAGCGCCGTGCCGCTGTCGCCTACTGCGAAGATATCGTTGCCCGCGCTTCCCCAGATGGCGCGCAGACGGCTCTGCGTCGGCGCTGGCATGGTCTGCCAACGACCGCCGTCGAAACGCAGCACCGTACCCGAGTCGCCGACGACAAACAGGTTGGACGGGTCGGTTCCCCATGCCGCGCGCAGGAACCGAAGGGTGCCGCTCTGCTGCGGCGTCCACCCCGTGCCGTTGTTGCGCAGAATGGTCCCGCGCTCACCCACGATGACGTGTTGACCGCCGCCGCTCCACACGCTGCGAAGCACCGCGCGGGTGGGGGAGTTGTCGACGCGCCATGTGCTGCCGTTGAAGCGCAGAATACTCCCCGTGTCGCCCACCGCCACGATGTCGGTGGCCCCGTTGCCGCTGATGCCGTAGAGGTCGTTCGACGACGGCACACGCTCCGGGACCCACGAGCTGCCCGTACGACGCAACACCGTCCCGCCGAACCCCACCGCGAACATCGGCCCCGGTGACGCGCCGTAGACCGACAGCAGTGGCGGATCGTTGTTGTCTACCGTCACCTCGGCCGCGCTGCCACTGCCGCGCAACGTGAGCACCGTCCCGTACCAGCCGGCCAGCCTCAGCGAACCATCCTGCCGCTGGGCGATGGCACGCAGATTCGATCCGATGCCAATGGACAGTGCACGCCACGAACTGCCATCGAAGTGGTACGTCGCGCCGTTGTTGCCCACCGCATAAACATCGTTGAACGCGCGGCCGCGGAGCGCAAACAAGTTGGCGATACCCGGCGACTCCATGCGGCGCCATTCGACGCCGTCAAAACGTACGATGCCGCCCTCGACGCCCACGGCGAACACGTTGCCGGCGCTGGTGCCCCAGATGTCGAAAAACGGGACCGCATTGGGGATGGTTTGCCGTGTCCATGTGCTGCCGTTCCAGCGCACGATGGTGCCGTTGTTGCCTGCCGCGAAGACCGTCGTACCGTTGGCCCCCCACAGCCCCCACAGTTCATCCGTCACGCCGCTCGTCATGGTCTGCAGGGCGACGCCGTCCCAGCGCAGGATCGTCCCGCGCTCACCGGAGATGAACACATCGGTGGCCGACAGCCCCCACACCTCGAGCAACGTGGCGGTCGTGCCACTGTTCACACGGGTAAAGGTGCTGCCCGCGCCACGGAGAATGAGTCCGCCCGAACCCACTAACCACACGTCGGCAGGAGAACTCCCCCAGATGCCGACGATAGTTTCGGTGGTGCCGAGCGGCACGATTTCCCATGGGCCGTCATTGCGCGAGCGCAGCAACCCACCGTTCTGGCCACCGGCGTACGTCGTGCCGGCGCCGTCGTCCCACACCGCGAGAAAGGTGACGTCGGACACGCCACTACGGGCCGTGCGCCACTGGGTAATGCCAGAAGAGGTGGCCGACACCGAGACCGTCACCAATGCCGAGAGCGGGCCGGCGTTGCCGGTGGCATTGGCGGTAATGCGGGCCACGCCCGGTGCCACGGCCAGGACCACGCCTTTGGCGTCCACCGTGGCCACCGCAGGCGCATCACTACGCCACGTCAACGCCGGCGAACTGACGAGCGCACCGGTCGCGTCACGCCCCTCGGCGCGCAACGTCGTTTGCTCACCGGCGGGCAAATTCACGGATGCCGGCGACACGGTCAGCGAGGTCAACCGCACATCCGGCGTGACTTCCACCGGCCGCTCGCTGCAGCCGCCGGCGAACAGCAACGAGACCCAGAGCAGCGATGCTCGATACATACGCGAAGGCATATCGGAGCCTAGCGATATCGGCCCTCACCTCGCAACTGACCACGAACGGAAAAGGCGCCGTGCTCACTGAGCACGGCGCCTTTTCCGTTGAGTTCGCTACGCCTTGGTGACGTTCCGGAATCGCGGCGTATAATCCGGGAAGATCACGCCCAGATTCGGATTGCCGAGCCGGTTCTGCACGATTTCCGAGAGAATGTCGCGGTGATCGAGCGTCACCCGCAGGTCCTGTCCGGACTCGAGCACGTCGCGCGCGAGGCCAGGCCAGCCGTTGGTGAGGACGCGGCCGCCGTTGATCTTGCGGCCCATGGCGAACGCCACGTTGCCACGGCCATGATCGGTGCCGCGGTCGCCGTTTTCACGCGCGTTGCGGCCGAACTCCGAGATCACCACGACGGTCACGCCGTATGCGGTGGTCCCCTGAATGACATCGGCATGGAACGCGGCGAGCGCGTTCGCGAGGTCGAGCATGTTGTTGTGCATGCCCTGTCCGTCCATACCCGGCACGTTCCCCTGATTGGAGTGCGTGTCCCAGCCGCCCTTGAAGGCATGAATCGCTTCGACGCCCACGTTGGCCTTGATCAGCGCCGCCGTGGAGCGCAGCACGTTGCCGAAGCCCGAGTTGGGATACACCGCGCCATTTTCGGTGCGGTACCCGGTAAAGTTGATGCTCTGCAGCAGCGCGATCGTGTTGGTAGAGTCGAGCGCGTTGGCGGCCACCGGGTTGCCGGCGCCCGAATAATTCTGCGCCAACCACTGCGTGCGGGCGTTGGCCGTCGCGCCGTTGCCGCCGATGGTGAACGAGGCGGGGTTGGGAATGGGGAGCGACTTGGGGCCAAGCTCCAGCGTCTTGGGCAAGCCCGAGGTAAAGCCCAGTGCACGCAACGGTGCATCGGTGCGCAGGGGCGTGCTCGTCGCGAGATGGCGACCGAGCCATCCGCCGGCCACGTTCACATCACGCGGCTTGCCGACTTCGATGTAGCGCTGCGCGTCGAAGTGCGAACGCGAATTGTCCACCGAGCCGGTGGCATGCGCCACGAGCAAGTCGCCCGTCTGGTACGCCGGAAAGAGCGGCGCCATGCCAGGCGAGAAGCCGAAGAACCCGTCGAGATTCGTCGCGCGATTGGCCGTGCCCACCGCCGCGTCGGGGCGCGCAATGTTGATGTTCGGTCGTCCCGTGTAGTAGTCGGGATCGCCGAATGGCACCACCATCGACATGCCGTCGGTGCCGCCGCTCAGGAACACCGACACCACGATATCGCGAGTCGAGTTCGAGGATTGCGCCATGACGACCTGCGGCAGCCACGTCGGCACGAGGGCCGCAATGCCGATACCACTGGCCATCGTGAGAAAATCACGACGCGCCAGCGTCTGGTATTCCTGACATCCGGTGTCGAGTGTTTCGTCGCTCATGCGGGCAGTTGCCGGTGAAGTGAGCCTGTCAGCCGTGTTGCGTGCGGGAACGTCGGGGCGGGCGGGACCTGCAGGGCTATCAGTACCACTGGAACTCGTTCGCACTCATGGCCAGCGAGAGCGTTTCGCGTACTCGGGCATCGCTGTAGGCGGCACCGCGAAGGTAGCTCAGCAACGACGAACGGAGTTGCGCCGGCATTTCGCCCGCGTACAGCCGCGTGTTGATCTGCTGCACCACCCCTTCGGCGTTATCGGCCGCGCGGAACAACATCGAGTCGGTGCGATACGTCGTGGTCGAGGTCTGCCCGGACAGATACTGCGCGTAGGTCCACCGCGACAGCACCAATCCGCTCCACCACGATACGCTGTCCGGGTATCCGTCGGGCTGGTCCCACTTGAACAGCGGCTGCCCCATACTGTCGTGCGTGCGGCGGGCATTGCGGATGTTCGGCGCCGTGAGCGGCGTCGTACCGAGCGCGCGCATGGACGACACCGCCAAATGGAACGGCCGCTTGTACTTGGCGGGCGCCGCCGCGAGGTTCTTGCTCGTGAGAATCGTGCGGATCATCTCACGGATATCGCCACGGGTACGCGTGTACGTCGCAGCGGTCGCATCGATGACAGCCGCCGGCGGATTGTACGCCAGCAGCCACGCCGCCATCTTCGTGCTGATGTACCGCGCCGTGCTCGGGTGATCGAGCAGCATCTGGATCGCCGTGTCCCCTTCGCCCTTCATCGCCGCGTCGGTCGCGGTGGTGGTCATGGCGGGGAACGTGCGGCCCATGAACGTCTTGGCACGAATATCGTGATTTGCCCGCCGCCAAAGGAAGGCGCCGTCGGTGTTCGCGCTCCATCCCGTCAGAATGCGCGACAGCTCCGCCACGTCCGTCTGCGTGTAGCCGCCATCCACCCCGAGGGTGTGCAGCTCCATGATCTCGCGCGCGTAGTTCTGATTGGGCGTCGGCGTCCGGCTGCTGCTCTGGTTGAGATAGTTGAGCATCGCCGCGCTCTGCGATGACGCCATGAGCAGATCGCGGAAGTTGCCCATCGCGTGACGGCGGATCACGTCGCGGTCGTCGAGCACCTTGTTGAAGCCCACGTTCCCCACTTCGATGTCGATATTGAAGTGGTCCGTCCAGAACTCGACCATGCGCTCATACAACTGGCGTCGCGAGAAGAGCGCGCGATACCACGTCGCGTCGGCCAACTGCTCCATGACTTCGTTGCTGTCCTGCGTCCGCAGGACCGCGCCCGTCATGGCCAGCATGGGCAGCCGCGTGGCGACGAGCTGATCCACCTCGCTGTCGTCGATGGCCGACCAGTTCAGCTGGTACTCGAGGTAGCCGCTGTAGCCCAACTGGCGCGCGCGCGTGACTTCTTCCGGGGAGAGCCCCATGGTGGTGCGGCGCACCAAGCGCAGCACCGGGTCACGCCACGCCAACGAGACATCGGCGCCGGGCACGGTGCCCGGTGGCAGCGGGGCGGTGCGCCCGCCCCCCGCCCGCGGCGGTTGTGCAGAGAGCGCCTTCCCGGCAGCGAGTGCTGCTACCGCTCCGGTGCCCATGGCAAAGAACCGACGGCGACTTGGCGTCGCCTCGGGCACGGTGGCCGTGCCCTCCTGCTCCCGCTCGCTCGAGATGGTCATAGGATGAATGTTTTGCGGGATGAGGCGTTCTGTCAATGAACGAAACGCAATTGTTATGTTCCCAAAGGTGCGTCACGTCACACGGTGTGAGGCGCCGTTCCCTCTCTGAAACGCTACTCCGGTGCTTCCCCTCTGGACACGCCGACGGGCAGACGCTGCAGGCGCTAGCCGGCAACGCCCACCGTGAGACCGCCTACAAGGCCCCGGCGTTAAGACCGTAAATCGCCTGCAGCAAGGCAATGGCCACCAGGGCGACCACGCCACCGAACCCGAGGATCATGGCCGGCTCGATCAGCGCTACCAGGCGCCCCAGCTGGCGCTCGGCCGCCTCGTCCGCCGCCTCGGCAGCCCGGGTTGCCAAAGCCGCCAGCGCCCCCCCCGATTCGCCAGCCTGCAACAGCTGCTGGGCCAACGGCGGCAGCTCCCCGGTCAGCGCCTCCGAGAGCGCCGCCCCATCACGGACGCGCGCCTCAGCCGGCGTCAGCCGCGCCGCATAGGCGCGATTGTGCACCGTCCCACGCGCCAGCGACATACCGCGCAACAGCGAGACCCCCGCGTCCAGCGCCAGCGCGAGCGTCCCCAGATAGCGTGCGGCATCCCGCTGCCGTTCAAAGGCGCCGAGCACCGGCCAGGTCAGGCGCCGGGCATCCCACGCCAGTCGCCGCTCAGGGTCCCGCAGCCGGCGCTGGAAGGCCACCAGTGCGACTACAAGGGCAGGGAAGACCAACCAGCCGCCCCGCGTGAGAAAGACGCTCAGCGCCAGCAGCACGCGCGTGGAGAGCGGGAGCGCCTGACCGGTGTCGCTCAGGAGCGTCGCGAAGCGCGGAACAACGACCAACAGCATCACCAGCGTCCCGACGGTCGACGACATCGCGAGGATCAGCGGGTAGACCAACGCCCCACGCACCCGCGCGGCCACTTGAGCGCGGCGTTCCAGCACCTCGGCCAGCCGCTGAAACGTGTGCGACAACGTGCCGCTGGCCTCGGCAGCCGCGACCGATGGCGCGAACTCCGGCGGCAGCCCCGACTCCTGCGCCATCGCCTCCGACATGGGGACGCCGTTGCGTACGCGCTGCTGGACTACGGCAAAGGACTCGCGCCACTTCCGCGAGGCCACGCCCGAGGCGCCGCCGTCGTTCCCCTCGCGGCTCTCGCGTGACGCAAAGTCGAGCGCCCGCTCCGCCGGCACCCCCGCCGCCAGCAGAGTCGCTACCACGCGGGTGAGTACCGCCAGCGCTTCCATGTCCTGTCCGGACCATTGCGCCCACCGCGCGCCGAAGGCGGCGGTGACGCGCGCCTGCCACCCGGGTCCGGCGGCGCTGGCGTCGCCCGGCGCGGTCGTCGCGGCGCCCACGGGCAGCAGCTCGATGACCCACAGCGATTGCTCACGCAGCTGCGCGAGCGCCTCGGCCGCCGTCGCCGCCCGCACGTCCCCCTCGACTTCGCGGCCGGCGGCATCCGCCGCGCGATAGCGCCACGTCACCAGTCTTCTCCCGCACTCAGCACCCGCGCCAGCTCGGCGACTGTCGTACCGCCTGCGCGCACCAGACGCAGGCCATCATCGCGCAGCGACGCCACACCCTGGGCACGGGCCATCGCACGCAGCGCGCCCGCGCTCTCCCCACGCGTAAATGCCTCGCGCAGGCTATCGGTCATGGCCACCAGTTCCGTGATCGCCTGACGTCCCTGATAACCGGTGCCCGAACAGTCGTCGCAGCCATGCCCCGCGCGCACGGTGGTCAGCACGTCACCGCCCAGCAAGGCACGCTCGCCCTCCGTGACGGGGCGCCACTCGCCGCAGCGGTCACAGATACGTCGCACCAGGCGCTGCGCGAGCACGCCCTGCAACGTGGCCGTGAGCAGATACGCCGGCACGCCCATGTCGCGCAGCCGCGCCAACGCACCAATGGCATCGGTGGTGTGCACCGTGCTCAGCACGAGGTGTCCCGTGAGCGCCGCGCGCACCGCAATCTCGGCGGTCTCGGCGTCGCGCATTTCGCCCACGAGAATCACATCGGGGTCATGGCGGAGAATGGCGCGCAAGGCTTCGGCAAAGCCGAAGCCGGCGCGCGCATTCACCGGCAGCTGTACCACACCATCGAGCCGGTACTCGACCGGATCTTCCACCGTCACCACCTTCACGCCGGGCGCACTGCGTTCGCGCAGCGCGGCGTACAGTGTGGTGGTCTTTCCGGAGCCGGTGGGGCCGGTGACGAGTACGAGCCCGCTGCTGCGCTGCAACAGCCCGCGCAGGGCGTCGGCGACCGGTGCATCCAGGCCGAGGGCATCGAGTGCCTGCGGTTGTGCCTCGTTGCCACCATCGAGCAGGCGCAGCACGATGCTCTCGCCGTGCAGGGCGGGGAGCGTGGACACACGCACATCCAGCTCGCGTTGACCAACCCGAACGCGGGCCCGACCATCCTGCGGCAAGCGGCGCTCGGCAATGTCGAGCCCCGCCAACACCTTGATGCGCGACACCACCGCCGCACGAAATTCGACGCCAAGTAGTTGGGCGTCACGGAGCACCCCGTCGAGCCGCATGCGGATGCGCACGCCGTCGGTGGTCGACTCCACGTGCACGTCACTGGCCTTTGCGCGCATCGCTTCGGCGAGCATGGCGTTTACGACCTGCACGACCGGTTCACGGCTCGCGAGGGCGCGCAAGTCGTCGAGCGATTCCACGCTGTCGCCATCAAGCGAGCGCGTACCCGCGTGATCGGTTCCACGTGGAGCTGCCACGAGGGCGGCACGAATGTCCCCGGCCCCGGCGGCCACCAGCTGTACCGGCGCCCCGAGCGCGCGCTCGAGCGCATCGAGGACGTGTGGGGCGGGCGTCCCATCGGCCGCAACGCGCGCGACATCGTCCGTGACGCCGAGCGGCAGCACGGCGTGCTCTTCGAGCCAGCGTGCCGGAAAGCGGCGGGCCAGCGGCTCGCTCGCCGCTGCACGGAGTTCGCGCGCGTCGCTCATGACGGACTCAGTGCGACGGCGGTCGCTTGACCGGCGTGTCGTTCAATGCACCGGGCGACTTCTCTTCCATGCGCTTGCGGATGCGCTCGCGAATCGTGTCGGCGTCCGCGTCGGAGCGCACGATGTATGGCGTCACGAAGATCGCCAGCTCCGTACGCTGCCGCGTGGTGGTTTGCCGGCGGAACAGCGCCCCCGCGAAGGGAATGTCCTTGAGCAGCGGAATGCCCTGATCCTGCACCTGACGCGTGTCGCCAATGAGACCCGCAATCACGACCGTCTGCCCGTCGCGCAGAATTGCGCGCGTGCTGGCTTCGCGCGTAGAGATGACAGGGGCACTGAGCGCGGCCGACACCGTCTGCGGCGTGAGCGAACTCACTTCCTGCAGTAGCTGCACGGACACGTAGCCGTCGTCGTTGATCGTGGGCAGAATGGACAGCTTGGTACCCACGTCCTGGTACTGTACGGCACGGTCGATCGACACGTCGTTGCCGAGCCGCGTGCTGGCAATGAACGGCACCTTGTTGCCAACGAGAATCGTCGCTTCCCGATTGTTCACCGCGACGATTTCCGGCGTGGAGAGCACCTGCACCTTGCTCGTCGACGCGATGGCGCGCAGCAATGCCCGCACGCCCGTGCCGTCGAGACGCACCAGTCGCAAGAGTGCCGACGTCGAGCCGGTATCGGGGATCTCGGGATTGCCGAACTGTCCTTGCACATCGCCGCCGCGGTTGACCGCTCCCCAGTCCACGCCGAACTCGAACCCGCGACCGAGCGCGATCTCGGCAATGGTGACCTCGAAGAGCACCTGCGCCGGCCGCACGTCGAGCGCGTCGATCGTTTCGCGGAGCATCGGAAAGTTGGGCGGCGCCGTCCGGATCACGAGCGAGTTGGTCGGCGCATTCGCGACGACGGTCGTGCGTCCCACCAGCAGTCCGGCGGCGGAGTCGCGTGGCGTCACGGCGGCGGCCGTGGTGTTCGCAGTGGTGCTCGCCGCGCCGGTGTTGGGCATGCCGCTGTTGCGCGTGCGGAAGGTATCCGACTCCCGGGTGCGGAAGCTGTCGAGCGCACGCGTGAGCGAGCGGTCCGACAGCGAGCCGATGTTCGCGTTGGCCACCTGCACGCCGAACAGCTGACCGATCGCCCCGGCGAGGTCTTCGGCCGACGCGTACTTGAGATTCACGACATAGGTGCGGAGCCCCGACTCGCCCGCCGGCGAACTGTCGAGCGTGCGCAGCAGTTCGAGGTAGCGGGCCATGTTGCTGCCACGATCGGTGATCAGCAGGGCATTCGATCGCGTGACCGTCTCTATGCGCGCGCCCTTCGCGGCTACGGCCTTCAACGCTTCAGCGCCTTCGTCCGCGCGGATGCTTTGCAGGGGCACGAGCTGCGTGACCAATCCGAGTGGCGCCGGATCGGGGAAGGCGAATCCGGTGCGCAGCGTGCCCGACGACGGCGACTTCTCCGTGGGCAGTACCTGCGCCACGGTGCCGCTCGGAATGAGCATCAGTCCGTGCGCCTCGAGCAACGATTCGAGGACACGTTCCACATCGGCGTTGGTCACTGCGGCCGGCGTGGCGAACGTGACCCGCACATCGGGGATGTCGGAGAGAATGACCGTGCGCCCGAGAATCTGCGCCAGCGCGCGAATCACATCGGCAAGCCGGGCGTTCGAAAAGTCGAGCGAGGCGGCGCGTGCGGAATCGGCTGGCCGCGCCTGCGCCGATAGCAACGCGGGCACGCCAAGTAGACCGAACGCCAACAGATGACGGGCACGCAGCCCGGTGACAGAGGGAAATTTCATCGCAGCTCGGGTTCACCGGAGTCTGACGGGACTCGACGGAGGAGGCGCACCGTACGCGTCCCCGCCGATGAAGAAAGCTCTACGCGATCGGCGCCAATGCGGCGCACGCGGTAGCCGGACACACGATCACCAACTTGTACGAGCTTCGGCACGCTGTCGGCACCCGGGAAGCGCATCAGCGCCCGCGCGACGCCATCGAGCGTCATGACGCCCTGCAGTACCACGTCGTCGCTCATGACAGGCGCTGTAGGCACCGCTGCGGTGAGATCAGGAGTGGGTTCCTGTCCCGGTAGCACGAACCGACTGCGCGGTGTCTGCCGCGTGGCGCTGAAGAGATTGGCGCGCACCATGCGCACCGCATTGCTGTCTGCGCGGCGGTTGGCGGGAAACGGCGTACTGTCAGCGGGGAGCACCGTCAGCGATGACGGTGCGGTTTCCCCCACGGGAAGGAGCAACATGACGGCGCCGCTCACGACGAGCACTGCTGCCAGCAGATAGAGCACGCGTGGCGTCACGCCGGTCTTGGCAGGAGGCGTCGATGTGCTCATCGAAGGGCCCCGTCGATCAACACGGGCGCCCGAACGCCGATCGTCACTTGCAGCACGTCGGGCGCGCCGCGCAAGGCGCTGTTCTGCTGCACGCTGAAGCGTTCCACCACCACCACGCGCGGTCCCGCTTCCAGCGTGCGCAACAAGGCCGACACGCCGTGAATGTCGCCGTAGGCCGAAATCGAACCGCGCAGCTGTGCGACGGTACCGCCCGTCGACGCGCTGTCGGTGTCCGGATTGACTTCCACACGATTCACGGCCATCCCCGCGCCTTCGGCCGCATCCTGCAAGAGCGATTGCAGCGCACTCGCGGCGATTGGTTCGGACGTGGCATGCAGCACGCGACGTGCGGTAGTGGCCAGCCAGGCTTCATCGTGCGCGGCGGCCTGTTCGAGTCGTGGCGCGGCAGCGGCGTAGCCCCCGAGCAGTGCGGCGCGAGAGCGCGCGGCGTCGATTTGCATCTCGCGCGCGCTCACCGATCGCACCACCGGCAACACGCCGTACACGAGCAGCGACGACACCGCCAGCACGACGAGCGCGCCAATGATGACGCGCTGCTCCCGCTGCTTCTCGGCGGAGCGCGCGCTCAAGGTGTCACCGCCGTCGCTGACGCCATGCGAAACCCGATGGAAAAGGAACTGCGCTGTTGGCCACCGTCGAGGAACCGGGTGGATGGGGCCAGCGCCCGCACATTGCTGATGCCGGCGATGGACGACAGCAACGGCACCAGCGTCGCGGCGTTGCGTGCACTGCCATCGATGCGCCACTCCGTACCATCCCACTCGGCGCGCTGTACGAACACGTCGGCCGGAAGTCGATCGCCAAGCGCGGCGAGGACGTCGCTCGTGCGTACGCCGGTGTCGGCGCTCACGAGTTGCCGTTCGGCGAGCGCCTGCTGCCGTCGCGCTTCGGCGTCGAGCGCTGGGCGTGCGGACGTTTCGCGCGCGCTCCGCTCCTGCCGGGCACGCTCGAGCGTCCGCTCGCGCCATTGATCGACGCCCCAAAGGCAGAAGCCGAGGGCGGCGGCGCACACGGCGCCCGCGCGCCACCACTCGGCGCGGCGTCGGTTCCGGAACTGCCGCTCGAGCGTAGTGTCGAGCAGCTGCACATCGAGGGGGACGGTCTCGCCCTGCAACACCGCGTGGGCGCACGTCGCCAGATCGAGGGGCGCCAGGTTGCCAGCGGGTGTGGCCCGCATGCGCCGCATACTGCGCACGCCGTCGGTGCCGAGCTCCACCACACCGATTTCTCCGTCGGCAGCTGACGCGGTAAAACTTCCCGTGAGCCCCGCCATGGCGGCCGCTTGCGGAAGCGTGACCGCGCCATCGACCGGTGCCAATACGCTGAAGTCGCGCACCCACGCCGCAAGTTGCGCCGCCGGCATGGCCAAGGCGACGCGTGCCGCGATGGCCACGGCGACGGTGTTCGTGCCGGCCGACTGCTCAGAGACGATCGGAAACCAGCGGTCTGCATCGAGTTGCACCATGCGCCGCTGCAGCGAGACCGCCACGGGAGGCAGCGCAATCGGCGCCGCTTCCAGCCATGCCAGGCCCGCAATGAGAACGACGCGCGACGGCGGCGACGGCAGCGCGGCCAATGCGCTGACCACGGTACTCGCCGTGTCGGCGTGCCACGGCAGCTCCGCCACCGGCGTCGTGCTACCCGCGGTAAACACGCGTACATGATGCTGCTCGAGCACAACGGCCCACGCGCGACTCATCGCGACTGCTCCCGCCAGCGGACGAGTCGCAACTCACGATCCTGAATGGCGTAGACCGCCTGAATTTCCTGCGTCACCGCCGATCCACGTTGCCACCCGCGGGCGACGATGAGCACGCGCGTCGGTCGGTCCACCAGTGAACCGGATGCCGCGGCGCGCACGGCGGGCGACGCACGACGGCGATCAATGCGGCCGTCGCCGTCGACCGTAAGTGCTTCGGCCACGGCGCCGAGCCAGGGCGCATCGGCGCCGACCAAGGCTTCGACCTCGTCGAGCGAATCGAAGGGACGCATCGCCCGCGGCGTGGCGGACTGGCCCAGCAGGGCGGCAAAGAGCGAGTCACGACGCATGAGGGAGTCGCGGGCCGCGGCCGGCGTGTCCGTGCCGCGCACGTAGGCGTCCAGACGTGCCGCAATGCGCGCCGCTTCGTCGCGCGGCGCGACGGTGCGGAACAACGTCGTCAACCCTTCCACGCCGGCGTTGTTCACATCGAGTCGCGCACTCACGTTCACAAGCGTGGCGGCAAAGGCGCCATCACCTACGCTGTCGGTGACGAACGGGGTGCGCATTGCCGGATCGAACAGGGCATCGTACACGGTGTCGAGCGCACTCGTGTCGGCCGGCGCCGCGCCCGGCTGGGGCGCCCCCGGCGGTGGCGCGCCCAGTCGTGTTTCGATGGCCACGCGAGCGGCGAGGACAGCGCTTTCCGCCATCGCTCGGGCAACCAGCGTGGCGCGCGTGTTCGCCGTCAGGCTCGCCGAATTGCGCGCCGCTCGGCCAACCACGGCCGTGAGGCTCACCAATACCGCGATCGTCATGAGTGCGGTGAGGAGCGCCACGCCGCGCCGGGCCCGCGGAATGCGCCGACCGGCGCGCGACGGGTGCGTCGTCATGGCACGACCTGACCGGCGCCAAGCGGATCGAGGACCGCGACTAGCGGCGTCGCGGTTTCAGTGCCGCGCTGCCAGCGAAGAGCAATGGCGGCCGGTCGGGTCTGCGCCAATGGCCAATCCGACCGCCACTGCGCCACGTCGCCGGCACGAGCGGCCTCGAGCACGTCCACGTCGAAGGAGCGGATGCCGGTGAGCTGCATGGTGATGGGGATGCCGCGGGCGCTGCCGGCCACCGGTTCGGCGTCGAGTCGCAGTCCGCTGCTGTCGACCATGAGCGTGGCCCGCCAGACGGGACCCGTGCCCAGCGGCAGCTGCACGCCGGTGGTGAGGAACGTCAGGACGGTGCCCGTCTCTTTGCGCTGCAGT
>JAIXTI010000169.1 GCA_027484025.1 bacterium | reverse complement strand
GACGTCGCCGCCGGTCCGGTCGAAGCCGGCTCCTCGGTGACCTTCAGCGTTACGGTCGAAGCGCCAAAGGGCGTGGCCTTCCGGTACGCGCCAATCAAGTGATCTAGCGGGCGAAACGCGACGGGCGTGGGTGCCGAAGTCCATGAAATTGATTGACTTCGGGGCTCACAGTTCGTAGATTTTCTCAAGTGGGCGGCGACGCATCCGTCGCCGCCTGTTTGGTTTCCCGGGGGAAGGCCACTGAGCCTCGCCCCCGTTTTCGTCCCAGGTCATGGTTCGCGTCACGCAAGTCGAACCGGGAAGCATCGCCGACAGCGTCGGCATCGTCCCCGGCACCGAGCTTCTCGCCGTCAACGAACGGCCGTTGGAGGACTTCCTCGATTGGGAGTTTCTGACGGCCGAAGAGTCGTTCGTGGTCTCGGCGCGTTTGCCAGACGGGACCGCCGTGGAGTACGACATCGAACGCGTCGACGGCGAGCCAATGGGTGTCGAGCTTGCCCCGCCGACGGTGCGCCGCTGCGCCAATCGCTGCGAATTCTGCTTCATCGAGGGACTGCCCAAGGGGCTGCGCAAAGGCCTGTACATTCGCGACGACGATTACCGCTTGTCGTTCGCGTATGGCAACTTCGCGACCTTGTCGAACGTGAAGGAGCGCGATATCGCGCGCATTCTCGAGTACCGTCTGTCGCCACTGTACGTGTCGGTGCACGCGACGCCATGGGAAGCGCGCAAGGTCCTGCTCAATAATCCGCGGGTGCCCAACATCGTCGAGCAGCTCACGCGCTTGGCCGAGGGGGGCATCCAGTTCCACTGCCAGATGGTCGTGGTGCCCGGCCTCAACGATGGGGACGTGCTCGAACAGTCGCTGACCGACTTGTGGAACCTTGGCGATGCCGTGATGTCGGTGGCGCTGGTGCCGGTCGGCGTGACACAGTTTTCGCACCTGTACACTGGCCAGCCTATGGATGCCGCCAATGCCGGTCGCCTGTTGAACGCCGTGCACCGGTGGGAAGAGCGCGCACTGGACGATCGCGGCGACCGCTGGGTGTACGGGTCGGACGAACTGTATCTCCTCGCGGGAGAGCCGCTCCCCGATGAGGAGCACTACGGCGATTTCTCGCAGATCGAAAATGGTGTCGGCGCCGTGACGTCTCTGCGTGCCCGCGTACGCGACGGCCTGTCCCAACTGCCGCGCCTCGACGGACGCCGCATTGGCGTGGTCACCGGTACCTCCATGGTGCCGCTGATGCCCGAGCTGCTCGATCAGCTCACCGAGGCGACGGGTGCGCAGTTCGTGCTCATTCCTACCGAAAATTCCCTGTTCGGCCCGACTACCACGACCGCCGGTTTGCTGGTGGGCGCTGATATCCGGCGCGCCCTCGCCGATCGTGCCGATCTGGATCTCGCGCTCATTCCGGCTGAGTGCATCAACGACAACGGACTGTTCCTCGACGAAGAGTCGTTCATCGCGGTCCGCGAGTCGTTGCCCATGCCGGTCTATCCCTCGTACGACTTCATTGACGCGCTCGTCCCCGAGGGGGATGCGGCGGTCGTTCCCGCCGCCTGATCTGCCCGCATGAGTCTCCCAGTCGTTGCTATTGTCGGTCGCCCCAATGTGGGCAAGTCACATCTCTTCAACCGCATTATCGGTGAAGCCACCGCCATCGTCAGTGACGAGGCCGGCACCACGCGCGACCGGCATTTCGGGCGCGCCGAGTGGGCGGGTCACGACTTCTGGCTCGTAGATACCGGTGGACTCGTTGAGGACTCGTATCTCCCCATGGACGTGGCGATCCGACGCCAGGTCATGGAGGCGATCGAAGAAGCCGATCTCATGCTCTTCGTGTGCGATGCGCGCGTTGGCGTTCACCCGAGTGACGCGCGCATCATGGATCTGCTGCGCAATTCGCAGAAGCCGTGGATGCTCGTCGCCAATAAGGTCGACAATCCTGAGAGCGCCGACTTCTACGAGTTCTACCGCCTTGGCGTGACCGAGGTCTACCCGGTCTCGGCGTCGAATGGGAAAGGCTCCGGCGATCTCCTCGATGCAGTCGTCAACGCCATTCCGGAGACGGAAGAAACGCATTCCGAGGCCGTGCGGATCGCCGTGATCGGCCGCCCGAACGTCGGCAAGTCGAGCTTCGTGAATCGCTTGTTGGGTGAAGATCGCCTCGTGGTGCACGACGAATCGGGCACGACGCGTGACGCGATCGACGCGCCCATGCGGTATCACGACAAAGAGTTGGTCTTCGTCGATACGGCCGGATTGCGCCGGCAGTCCAAGATCGATGATGGCGTCGAATTCTACTCGGCGCTCCGCACGCGTCGGGCGATCGATTCGTCGGACGTGTGCATCCTGATGATCGATGCCACGGAAGGTCTGCAGAACCAGGATCTCAAGATCGCGACCATGGCGTGGGAATCGGGTCGTGGGTTGATCATGGTGATCAACAAGTGGGATCTCTTCGAAGACAAGACGGACAAGAGCGCCGAGAAATTCCGCAAGGAAGCGGCGGAGAAGGTGCCCTACTTCAAGTTCGTGCCGTTCCTCTTCACCAGCGCGATTACCGGGCAGCGCGTGACGAAGGCGCTCGATCTCGTGTTGCAGGTGCAGGAGCAGCGCACGCGTCGCATCTCCACCTCGCAGGTGAACGATGCGCTCGAGCAGTTGATTGCCCGCCTGCAGCCGCCTCAGGCGGCCGGCCGCGAGGTGAAACTCAACTACGCCACGCAGGTGGAAGTGTCGCCGCCGACGATCGCCGTGTTCGGCAACAATCCGGAAGCCATTCCGGAGCATTACATCCGCTACCTGCACAACGGCTTCCGCGAAATCTGGGGCTTCACCGGTTCCCCGTTGCGGATCATCCTGCGGAGAAAGAACAGTTGAACAGTGCGTCCATGCCACTGTGGACGTACGGTGCGGCGTATCTCGCCGGATCGTTCCCGACGGCGTATCTCGTGGGGAAGGCCAATGGCGTGGATCTGCGGACGGTGGGCTCGGGCAATCTCGGTGCGACCAATGTGTTCCGCACGCTGGGGTGGAAATGGGGTTTGCTCGTGTACCTCGTCGACGGATTGAAAGGTCTGTTGCCGACGCTCCTGCTGCCGACGGCCGTAGGAGTGGCGGGTGGTTGGCCATGGGGGGTCATCCTTGGCGTGTTGACCATTGTGGGGCACGTCAAGCCGATTTTCCTCATGGGGAAGGGCGGCGGTAAAGGCGTGGCGACGGCGAGCGGCGTGTTCTTCGCCCTCGCACCAGTGGCTGGGCTCTGCGCGGTGGCGGCCTTCGCAGTGGTGGTCGCCATCACGCGATATGTATCCCTGGCCTCGCTCGTCGGTGCCGCCGTGTTGCCGGTGGCGATTTTCGTGCAGATGCGCGAGGTCACCCCACTGATGCTTGTCAGCGTCGCCATCAGCGCGTTCGTGTTCTGGACGCATCGCGACAACATCGGCCGATTGCTGCGTGGTGAAGAACGACGTGTCGGCGGTCCCCCGTCGACGGCTGAGGGGAGTGCGCGATGATGCACACGCAGGTGGGGACCAGTCTCGGAGTGGAGATGCCTGACGCGCCGATCCGCTGCGCTGTCGTGGGCGGTGGAGCGTGGGGCACGGCGATCGCCGATCGCTTGGCGCGCAACGGACACGAGACGGTGCTGTGGGCACGCGAGCCAGACGTCGTGGCGGCGATCAACGAGACGCACGAAAATCCGCGCTTCCTCGGGGGCATTGCACTCGCGCCCGCGTTGACGGCCAGCGCCGACATGAGCGTCGCACTGCGGAGCGCCACGCTCGTGGTGTACGCCGCACCGTCGCATGTGTTGCGCCCCGTGGTGGCCAGCTGTGCGCAGCACATCGCGCCGGGAGCGGTGCTCTCGGTCGCCACCAAAGGCATCGAGCGCGAGACGTTGGCGTTGATGACCGATGTCGTGGCCGAAGCCGCGCCGGGGTACCCTGTGGTCGCGGTGAGCGGCCCCAGCTTCGCCGCGGAAGTTGCGCAGGGGCAGCCTACCGCAGTCGTCGCGGCCTGTCTCAATCACGACGCCGCGAAGTTGGTGCAGTGGGCGATGAGCGCGGGCGCATTCCGTGTGTATACCAGCGATGATGTCGTGGGCGTGGAGCTCGGTGGGTCACTCAAGAACGTGATGGCGGTGGCCACCGGTATCCTTGACGGACTCGGTATGGGCTACAATCCGCGCGCGGCGTTGATGACGCGCGGTCTTGCCGAGATGACGCGGCTGGGATTGGCGCTCGGTGCCAAGCGCGAAACGTTTGCCGGCTTGGCGGGACTGGGCGATCTCGTGCTGACGTGCACCGGAGCGTTGTCGCGCAATCGCGCCGTCGGGGTGGCGATCGGGCAAGGGCAGACCCTCGATGCCGCGCTCGCCGGAAAGGACAGCGTGGCGGAAGGCGTGTTGAACACGCAGAGCGCGAAGGCGCTCGCCGATAAGGTTGGCGTCGAGATGCCCATCGTCGATGCCACTCATCGCATTCTGTTCGACGGTTGGTCGCCACGCGACGCCGTGTCGGAATTGATGGCGCGTGAACTGCGACCGGAGCGCGACTGACCATGGCCGCTGCCCGGGGAGAGTTGGTCCAGGAGTTCTACTCCATCGGTGACGTCTGTACGCTCACCGAGCTCAAGCCGCATGTGCTTCGTTACTGGGAGAGCCAGTTCAAGGTGCTCAATCCGGCGAAGAACCGCAGTGGCAACCGCGTGTACTCGCGGCGGGAGGTCGAGCTCATTTTGCTCGTGAAACATTTGCTGTACACCGAGAAGTACACCATCGACGGCGCGCGACAGAAGCTCGACGAACATCGCAAAGGCGGTTCACTACGCCCGGCGGCGCGTGCGGCGCTCGAAGTCGAAGCACTCGAAAGTCTCGAGCGCGATCTCGCCGACCTGCAGGCGCTCATCGATGACGCGCTGCGCTGACCCCAGTCTTGACCATGCGCATTCTTCTCAGTAACGACGACGGCATTCTCGCCAAGGGCCTCGGCGTCCTCGAGCAGGCCGTCGCACCGCTCGGCGACATTTCCGTCGTGGCACCGGATCGCGAACAGAGCGCGACCAGCCACTCGCTCACGCTGCATCATCCACTGCGCCCCGTGCGGCTCGGCGAGAGACGATGGCAGGTGGATGGCACGCCTACCGATTGCGTCATGCTCGCCTGCGAAGCGTTGCTGGACGAGCGGCCGGAGTATGTGATCAGTGGGATCAATCACGGCCCGAACATGGGCGAAGACGTGCTCTACAGCGGGACGGTCGCGGCGGCGATGGAAGGGTTGGCGCTCGGCATTCCCGCGATTGCCCTTTCGTTCGCCGGCAGCATTCTGCGCGCCGATGCGATCCTTGAAACGCAGGTGACGCAGATCCGTGCGTTGCTCGATCACCTCATGCACCTGCCGGCGTTTCCGCGCGACACACTGCTGAACGTCAACTTGCCCGCGGTCGCCGGCGACGAAATCAAGGGCATCAAGCTCACGCGGCTGGGTCGCCGCGTGTTCAGCGACTCCATCACCAAAATGAAAGACCCGTGGGGGCGTGAGATCTTGTGGATCGGCGGCGGCAGCGTCGAATGGAGCGGCCCCGACGACAGTGATTTCCGCGCGGTGCATGATGGCTTCATTTCGGTGACGCCGTTGCACCTCGATCTCACCCACCGTGATGTCCTCAACGCGGCGACGGATTGGTGGCAAGCACCGTAGAGCCGGAGTTCCGGGGCGCGCGTCGCCGACTTGTTGAAGCGCTGCAGGACAAAGGCATTCGCGATCTCGCCTTGCTGCGTGCGATCGACACGGTGCCGCGGCATCTCTTCGTGCCGCCCACCGTTCGTCATCGAGCGTACGAAGACTCAGCGCTTCCCATCGGGAGTGGGCAGACCATCTCGCAGCCGTACGTGCATGCGCGTTCGGTCGAGCAGCTCATGCTCACGGGGAAGGAGAAGGTGCTGGAGATCGGAACCGGTTCTGCGTATCAGACTGCGCTGCTCGCGGAGCTCGCGGCGCAGGTGTTCTCCGTAGAGCGGTATCGCGAGTTACTCGACAAGGCGCGCCCCCTGCTGCAGCAGGCCAATGTGCGCAACGTGTCACTGTCGCTCGGTGACGGTACGCTCGGGTGGCGCGAGTATGCCCCGTACGATGGCATCGTCGTGAGTGCCGGGGCCCCACATGTGCCCCCGGCTCTCGAGGAACAGCTGGCGGAGGGGGGGCGGCTGCTGATCCCGATCGGGGACAAGGAGGAGCAGATGCTCACCTTGTTCATCAAGCGGGGGGGGCGGCTGGAGAGACGTGACATCACACCGGTCCGCTTCGTCCCCCTTATTGGAGCGCAGGGTTGGCCGGGGTGACGTTGGTCCGGCCGGAATTGCGTCCCGGCTGGTCGTAGTTCATCTTCGCCTCCCGAAGCACGGATGCTTCCTCGGGCGCGCCTGCGCACCACGGTCCTG
>JAIXTI010000195.1 GCA_027484025.1 bacterium | reverse complement strand
CGCCGTCGGGCATGGCGATGATCGCCTCTTTGCCACCCGCCGCCACGAGCGAATCCATGATGCGATGGAGCGTCCCCGCGTTGATCCAGTCGCGCTCGTTCCCGCTCTTGCCGTGCAGCAGCACCAGCAGCGGGTAGCGCTGCGTGCCTCGGCCGTACGAGGGCGGCAGATACACCGTGAGCGACTTCTTCACCCCAAGCGACTGCGCCCACAGCGTATCGGTGCGGACGGTGCCGGCCGCGATGCGCGATGCGGGCGCGGCTTGCGCGGCCAGCGGCGCGGAACCAGCCGCTGAGCCCACCAGCAGCGAGGTCCCGAGCACGACCTGTCGAAGAGTCGTTCGCATCATGACGGAAAGAGGACGAAGAAGTGAGCGGATCAGCGGATGATCGTCCCGATCCGTCCCCACCGGATATCCGTGATGAACGGCAGCGGGCGGTCGCTCTCGTCGGCGCGATACGAGTAATACACGAACACCGGACGCCCTCGCACATTCTCACGCGGGACGAAGCCCCAGTAGCGGCCGTCCTTGGAGTCGTAGCGGTTGTCGCCGAGCATGAACAGCTTGCCGGCGGGCACGACGAGCGGGCCCCAGTCGTCGAGCGTCGGCTGTGCCGGCGGATCACCCGCCGACGTGCCGCGCACTTCGAACGGCTTCTGCCACTGGAAGAGCGGATGCGAAAAGCCGCCGTCGCCCTTGGGGTTTTCATTGGCCCCGAAGCCCTGACGCTGCGGCATGCCGTTCACGTAGAACAAGCCGCCGCGCATCCACACCGTGTCACCCGCCACCGCCACCAGCCGCTTGACGAGCGTCGGGTTGGGGTCTTCCGGCTGATCGACCTGATCGGGGGAGACGAAGACGACGACATCACCACGCTCGGGTTCGTCGTAGCCCGGCAGATTGATGCTCGTGAACGGCACATGCGGGCCGTAGGCGAGCTTGTTCACGAAGAGCCAGTCGCCCACCAGCAGCGTGGGGATCATGGAGCCCGACGGAATGCGGTAGGCCTCGATGAGGAACGTGCGGATGACGAGAAAGATCGCCACCGTCACCAGCACCGCCTTGATGTTCTCCCACAGGTTGGACGGCCCGCTGCCGGAGCGCGCGGACTTGCCACTCCGGAGCGAGGAGACCGAGTTGCCACTGGTGGAGCGATCGGAGGCAGACTTCTTCGAGGCCACAGGCGGGACGGGTAGGTAGACCACTGCGTTGTCCGGGGGCGCCGGACGGCGAATACCGGAAATCTAAAGGGGCGCGTCCCGTGAGACGCGCCCCTTTCCCTACGCAACCACCGGTCGTGAGTTACGACAGGTGCTTGGAGACCAGCTTGGTCATGTCGAACATGCTGACCGAGGCCTTGCCGCCGAACACCTTCTTGAGCTTGTCGTCGGCGTTGATCTGGCGCTTGTTCTTCTGATCCTGCAGGCCGTTCTTCTTGATGTAGACCCAGAGCTTCTTCACGACTTCCGTGCGCGGAAGTCCCTTTTCGCCGACGATCGCGGCGAGTTCGGCGCTCGGGGTGAGCGGCTTCATGAACGCCGCGTTCGGGGCGCGCTTGGCGGCCTTCTTGGCGGGGGCCTTCTTCACGGCGGCCTTCTTGGCCGGCGCCGCCTTCTTGGCGGGAGCGGCCTTCTTGGCCGGAGCCTTCTTCGCAGCGGCCTTCTTGGCCGGGGCCTTCTTGGCAGCCTTCTTGGGTGCAGCCTTCTTCGCGGACTTTTTCGCAGCGGCCATGTCGTCTCCTGAGAGTGGTGACCGTGAGGGTCGCGTCGAGCAACCGAAATGATCTCGACAGATCGCGCGAAGACGTCACACGCTTCGCGGACGGGCACAAACTACAATCGCGCGTAGGTCGCGCAATAGTGGATTTTGCGTTTTCCCTCTGAAAAACACGCTTTTTTGCCAACTTTTTTCATTTTTCCCCTCTGAAACGCACATTTTTTCACTCGAAACAGCCCGCAAATTCGCCGACTATGCGCGCGCCACTCGCGACGGGACTCCATGTGCATAACGATAAAATGTGTTGTGCCCCGGCCGCGCCACACGTCGCGCACGCGATTTTTTCACGCAGTCTCGAGCGCGAGTTGTCGCAGGAGCGCCACGCTGCTCACGTCCCACGGATCGGGCGTGGCATCCTCTTCACCGACCTCGGACACTTCCTGCGGCGTTTCGAGAATGAGCGGAATCCCCTGCGCCCGGCGGTCCTGCAACAGCCACCCGAATGGCGTCGCGCCAATGAGCCCCTGACCGATGAGCGCGTGGCGGTCCTTGTTGGAGCCTAGCGCGCCCTCACTGTCATTGAGATGGAGAAAGGCGGGTGGCTCCCCCGTGGCCGCCTCGAACGCGTCCAGCACGCCCGTGAGCGCCTCCCGCGACGCGGAAATCGGGAAGCCGGAGGCAAAGAGGTGGCAGGTGTCGAGCCCGTAGCCGGTGCGATGCCGCTGCTCGGCCGGAATGCCCTGCAACATCAGCGCGACCTCTTCGGGCGTGCGCCCCACCGTCGTACCCGCGCCTGCCGTGTTCTCGATGAGCAGACGCGTGTGGCTCTCCGGCACCACGGCCAACGCCCGGCGCATCGCTTCACTCACGCGCGCGCACGCCTCGTCGCGATCGCCCGTCGTGGCCGCCCCCGGGTGAAAACAGACGCCGCCGACCCCCAACGCCGTCGACCGCTCGAATTCCTTCGCCAGGCCGGCGGCCGCGCGCCCCCATTTCTCCTCGTCGGGCGTCGCGCAATTGAGGACGTAGGCCGCGTGCACGATGACGTGCTCAGGCTTGATCCCGGCGTCGCTGAGCGCCTCGCGGAAGCGCGCCACGCGGTCGGGCTTCACGCCCACCTTGTCGTTGTAGTACTTGGGGATCGCACTGAATATCTGCAGCGCCTGCATGCCGCCGTTGCCGGCGCGCCGGGCCGCCATGGGGATGCCGCCGCTGTCGATGCAATGGGCGCCGATATGTAGCATGCGAAGATCCTGGGTCGAGAACGGAAACCTGACGACGTGAGACGGCAACTACTCGTCAGCGAAGAATAGCGCGGCGAATCGTGAACACCGGCTCTGCCGTCGCGGTGCCGAAGTCGCTCCACCCCACCACCACCGCCTTGCCGCGCACGGCGACGTAGGGGTCGCGCGCGGTGGTCCCCCCGCTGGCGGCGAGACGCTCCTCGAAGAGATGCCCCGCGGTGCGCGAAATGGCGACACTCGTCATGACCCGTCCGCGACTATTGGGGTCTTCGTACGCGACCGCCACCAGCTCGCCGTGCGAGGCCACCCGCGCCTCACCCAGTCGCTCTCCATAGAGGACGGCCACCGGCGGCTCAAAGCCGGCGCGCGGGTCCATCTGGTGCGCGTAGAACACCCCGGGCCCTTCCGGACCCGTCAGCGCGTAGGCGACGTGCACATATCCGTTGAGACTGTCCACCGCGAGACTGGGGGCAGGGCGGGCGCATCCATACGCCCCACGGTCCGACGCCTGCGCATCGCGCGGTCCCTGGTCGAGCGTGTCGACCATGATGGGTCCGCGCCACGCCCCGAGCCGCGATTCCGCAGGAATGGTGTCGCGCCACGCGGCGACCAGATGCACGCGCCCGCCGGGAGCCCGGCGCCACCACGTGGCGACACGGCCGCGACCGACCGCGATGGCCAGTCGCAGTGACCGTGCGCACCGGAGCGAATCGGCGGGCGTGTCGCCGTCGCCCAGCGAGGCCGTCGGGGCCGGCGCCATTTGCATGGGCGGCAGACTCGCCACGGCACTCAACGACGCGCGCGACGCACTCAGCGAGTCGAGCGCTCCCGCCAGGAGCGTCACCGCGCCCAACTCGCGCAATTGGTCCTGCGTGAGGAGGAACTGCGCTTCGGCCGTCCCCTCGCGCAGTGTGCTGTCGTAGGGGGTGAAGGGCGGATGTGCGAGTGGGGACGGCATGCCCGTCGCGACGGGTGACGGGTCGACCCACTGCGCCACGGGCTGTTCACAGGCGGCCAGTCCGGCGCACAGCGTCAGCAGCGCCGCCACGCGGGGCGCCCGATAAGGAATTGCCTTCTGGGACATGCGCGAAGGGTACTGCAAGTTCCGCACGACGCTAGCTTTCAGCTTCCATTCCCGTCCATCGGAGACCCACGATGTCCTTTGCTGCTTTCGACGGTACGCGCCGCGTGCCGCCTGCGGTTAACGAGCCGGTGCGCAACTACGCCCCCGGTTCCCCTGAGCGTATCGCTCTGCAGACGCGCCTCGACGCCATGGCCGCGGAACAGATCGACATTCCCATCGTCATCGGTGGGCGTCGCATTCACACCGGCGATACCGGCACCGTGCGTATGCCCTGCGATCACCAGCACGTGCTCGCCACGTACCACAAGGCGACGCCGGCGCTGGTGCACGAGGCCATCGAGTCCGCGGTTGCCGCACGCGCCGAGTGGGCGAGCTGGCGTTGGGAAGAGCGCGCGGCCGTGTTTCTCCGTGCTGCCGAGCTGCTCACCACCACGTGGCGCAACACGCTGCTCGCGTCGACGATGCTCGGCCAGGCCAAGACGGTCCATCAGGCCGAAATCGACGCGACATGTGAGTTGATCGACTTCTGGCGCTTCAACGTGCAGTTCGCGCAGGAGCTCTACGCCGAACAGCCGATCTCCGACCACAGCATGTGGAACCAGCTCGACTACCGTCCGCTGGAAGGGTTCGTCTACGCCGTCACGCCGTTCAACTTCACGGCGATCGGTGGCAACCTGCCCGGCGCCCCGGCGCTCATGGGCAACGGCGTCATCTGGAAGCCATCGGCCACGGCGCTGCTCTCCAGCTGGTATACATATTTGCTGCTCGAAGAAGCCGGCCTGCCGGCAGGCGTGATCAATTTCATTCCGGGTGACGCGGCGATGATTTCGGACATCGCGCTCACGCATCGGGATCTCGCCGGGGTGCACTTCACCGGCTCGACGGGCGTCTTCAACAGCATGTGGGAGACGGTCGGCAAGAACATGGGCAAGTACCGGTCGTATCCGCGCATCGTGGGCGAGACGGGCGGCAAGGACTTCATCGTGGCGCATCCGAGTGCCGACCCGCAGGCGCTCGCCGTGGGCATGGTGCGCGGCGCGTTCGAGTATCAGGGGCAGAAGTGTTCGGCCGCCAGCCGCGCGTACATTCCGGCGTCGCTGTGGCCCACAGTGAAGGAACGGTGCATGGCCATGATGGGCGAGATGAAGCAGGGCGACACGCGCGACTTCACCAACTTCGTGGCGGCCGTCATCGATGAGCGCGCCTTCGTCCGCTTGGCCAAGGCGATCGACGAAGCCAAGGCCAACGCCACGATCGTCGCCGGTGGCGGGTACGACAAGTCGAAGGGGTGGTTCATCCAACCCACGATCGTCGAGACGAAAGACCCGAACTACCGCACGCTGTGTGAAGAGCTGTTCGGTCCGCTGCTCACGGTGTACGTGTACGATGACGCGCAGTGGTCGGAAACGCTCAAGATCGTTGACGGCACGTCGCCGTACGCGCTCACGGGTGCGGTTTTCTCGCGCGACCGTCAGGGCGTGCGCGAAGCGATGTCGGCGCTGCGCAACGCCGCGGGCAACTTCTACATCAACGACAAGCCGACGGGCGCCGTGGTGGGCCAGCAGCCCTTCGGTGGCGCGCGTGGGTCGGGCACGAACGACAAGGCGGGCTCCAAGTCGAACCTCATGCGCTGGGTGAGCACGCGGACGGTCAAGGAGACGTTCTCGAGCCCGCTCGACTGGAAGTATCCGTTTCTTGGCTGACGCGCTTTGAACTGCGGGTGTCTGGTCCGGCGGTGAACTGGCGGCGGATCTAGCCCTCAGGAAAAAGAAAGCAAGAGCACAGGGTAAAGCGCGGTTCGCTCGGCACGAAACAACGAAACCGTTGTTCATGTGGACGACACCGCGCTTTTTCCTGTGCTCTTGCTTTCTTTTCCCTGAGGGCTAGATCCGTTACCAGTAGGTCGCCGGACCGCACCGCTGTTTCCGCCGCCACACACACCGCTATCCGCATGCGCACCCTCCGCTTCGTCACCGCCGACGTCTTTACGTCGGTCGCCTTCACGGGCAATCAACTCGCCGTCGTGTTCGGGGCCGAAGGACTGTCCACCGAGACGCTGCAGGCCATCACCCGCGAGTTCAATTACGCGGAGAGCACGTTTGTCTTCGCACCGGAGACGCCGGGCACCACGCGGCGCGTGCGCATTTTCACGCCGGAACTCGAAGTGCCGTTTGCCGGGCATCCCACCATCGGCACGGCGCATGTCCTCGCGGCGACGGGTGAGGTGGTGCCGTCGGCCGCCGAGATCGCCGCCGGGGAAATGACCATCATACTGGGCGAGAATGTCGGACCTGTGCCCGTGCGCATTCGCCTCGAGAAGGGCGTGCCCGTGCACGGACAGTTCACGACCGCGCAACTGCCGGAAGAACGGGTGGAGGTTTCCGACCTCGAGGCGCTCGCCAGCACGCTCTCGCTGTCGGCGAATGATTTCGTGGGCGGCACGCACGCGCCGGCCGCGGCCAGCTGCGGGCTCCCGTTTCTCATCATGCCGCTCACGAGTGTGGACGCCGTGCGGCGCGCGCGGCTCAACATGGACGCGTGGCAGCGAGTCCTGCAGGGCAAGTGGGCCGCTTGGCCCATGGTGTTCGCGATGGAGCAGTCAGGCAACGCCGAATCACTGCCAGCGCATGTGCAGGGGTGCGACATTCGCGCCCGCGTGTTCGTGCCGGGCAGCACGGTGCCGGAAGATCCGGCCACCGGTTCCGCGAACGCGGCGCTCGCCGGCTATCTCGCGGCGCGCACGCCGCGCGAAGGCACGATGCGTTGGGAAGTGGCACAGGGAGTCGAGATGGGGCGCCCCAGCCGGTTGTCGCTTGAAGCGCACAAGCACGGTGGCGTGATCGACACCATTCGCGTGGGTGGTGCGACCGTCATCATTTCCGAAGGCACGATGGTCGTGCCGAGCTGAGGTCGCCCCTCGGAGGTCAGTCTGCGCGCATGGTGGACGCGACGGGGCGCGACGGCAACTGCTCCTGCACCAAACGCAACAACTCGGCAGAACTGACGGGTTTCTCGAGCACCCGAAGCCCCGGCGTATCGATGAACTGGACGGCATCTCGCGTCACGGCGCCGCCACAGACCACGATCAAGCTGTCGCGCAGCGCTGGATAGTGGGTAGCCAGGTGCTGCGCGAGTTCCACGCCGGACATGTTCGGCATCATCAGGTCGGTGATGACCAGATCGACCGTCTCCTGGGCGAGGCGGGCGACCGCTTCGCGGCCGTCTTCGGCCGACACCACCCGATACCCCTGCCGCTCGAGCAACCGCACGAACGCCTGAAGTACCATCACCTCGTCATCCACCACCAGAATGGTCGGCGTGATGTGCGGGTGATCCGCAGACAGCACCGCGCGGGCAACCGGTGCCGTCGCACTGCTCGGCTCTGCACGGCCAGCGTCCGCCACCGGCACGGGGAACGCCAACGACACCAGCGCGCCTCCCGACGGCAGATTGCCCACCGTCACCGTTCCGCCGTGCGCATGCACGATGCGATGCACCGAGTGCAGCCCGAGTCCGAGCGTCGTGCCACCGGGGAGAAATGGCTCCCCGACGTGCGCCAGGACTTCGGCGGGAAATCCGGGGCCGGTGTCGCGCACGTCGACCGTGGCTGAACCGTCCGTTGCGAGACCGAGGTGAAGCGTGACGCGCGCCGGCCGCACGGTTCCGCGCGCCGCCGCTTCGAACGCGTTGACCAGTACGGCGGCCAGCGCGCGCACCGTGGCGTGTTCATCGCCGACGAGCGCGAAGCCGAGGTCATCGTACGTGGCGCGCAGTTCCACCTGCCCCTGCCACGTGGGCGCCGTGAGCACGACCGCGGTGTGCAGCGCGTTCGTGAGATCGAAGGCGTTCTCGTGGTGCGGTTCGAGGTCGGTGAGATCACGCAGTCGACGCACGACCTCCTCGATGCGGCGCACGCTGACCTCGATATCACGTAGATGCGCGGCGCTCTCGGGGGCACTCGCCAGCGGAAGTCGCTGCAACTCGCCAAGCGCCAGCGTGACATGCTGCACCGGGTTGGAGAGCTGGTGCCCCACGCCGTTCGCAAGGCGCCCCACCGAGGCGACCTGTTCCTGCCGCACGAGCGCTTCGCGGGCGATGTCGCGCTCGGCAGTGCGCGAGGCCAATTGCCCACGCAATGACGACGACAGCCACGCGAGCCGTTCTGCGTCGGCCGTGAACTGGCGTTGCAGCTGGATGGCCACGGGTACGATCGCCGCGAGAAATCCCAGAGGCGCAGGGAAGATGATTCCCAGACCGAAATGCGCGATGCCGGCCTCGAGGCAGACACTCGCCGCGAAAACGCCGAATCCCGCCAGCACGAGGGCAAACCCCGGTTCACGTCGGCGGCGAACAAGGCCGCTGGCCGCCACCGCAAACAGGGCACCCGACGCGAGCATGGCGACCATACCGAGCGCCGATGTCCGCGGCTGCAGGTGGTCGATCCCCATGGTGGGAACGTACATGCGTGCCGGATGGGCAAGATCGAGCGCGCGGCCGCTTAGCGCGATGGCGACAACCAGCGCGCCGACGCCGAATACCGTTCGGTGCAGCCAGCCCGGCGCATCACCCCACGAACGCGCATCCGGTGCCCACGCAAACCGGCACCAGGCCGCCGCGTGCCACGCGCCAAGCACGAGCGCAAAGAGCCAGAACACGGCTTGTTCCTGCAACGTACCGACGCGGGCCCAACCGAGCGTATGGTTGGCGGAGTAAAGCGCCGCGGTAAACGCCACCATGGCAAAAGCACGCGCGCGATGCCATCCCGGCGCGCGCCCGACAAACAGCAACTGCACCGCCACGGTGAACTGAACGGCCATCGCCGTCGCGCCAATCGCGTACGGCCAGAGAATCCGCGACATCAGCGGCCAGGGGCGACGGGTTTACCCTCGGCGTGCTTGAGCTTCAAGGCATCCAGCCCACTCGACCACATCACCACGCGGTTTCTCCCGCTGCGTTTGGCCGCGTACAGCGCCTCGTCGGCGCGCGCGCGGAGATCTTCGGCAATGCCTTCGTTGGGCACGCCATCGGCCACCACGCCGATGCTCACGGTGAGCGACACCCGCGGCGACGGCTCGACGAAGATACGCCGCCGGAACGCATCCACAATGCGAAGAGCAAGATGCTGCGCGCCGTCGAGGGAGGTATTGGGGGCGAGAATCATGAATTCCTCGCCGCCGGTTCTAGCGACGACGTCGTCGGTGCGCGCACTCGCCCTCAGCAGCTCACCGACTTCCGCAATGACGCGATCGCCCACCAGGTGTCCGTGCGTGTCGTTCACCTGCTTGAAATGATCGAGATCGATGGCCAGCAGCGCGACATCGGTGTGCGCGCGGGCCGCGCGGGCGAGTTCGCGGCGGACCAACTGTTCGAACCCACGGCGGTTGTAGCAGCCAGAGAGCGGGTCGGTGAGCACGATCTCCGCCAGCTGGGTGCGCATGCGATTGTACGCGCGCCCCACGGAGGTAATCGAGTCAGGTCGTTTGTCGGCAGCCACATCGTAGCTGTCGGAGAAGTCTCCGCCTTCCGCCTTTTGAAACATGGACACCAGCGTATCGAGGCGCTCCTGCAGGTTGCTCTGCACGCGGGTCACAAGGATCGCACCGGCGCCAAATATGGTGAGCGTTACCCAGATGCGTCCCCAGGAGATCGTGGCGCCGTGCCGCTCTGCGACATCGTTGAGCAGGAGATACGCGACGGCGGTGGCGACGAGCATCAGCAACGCGGGAGCCCGCCCGAAATACACGTGCGTGATCTGGAGCGATACGAAGGCGAGGAACAATCCGAAAAAGTAGGCGTCCGGTACCGCGACCAGAAACACCAGCCAGAACACCACGGTGAGATCAGCCGCCATCATCAACGTCGATAACGTGCGGTCGGCAGTACGGGTGCGGCGAACGGTGGCGCGTATGAGCAGCACGAGCGTGGTGTACAGCACCGCAGCGATACCCATGAGCCAGTCTGCACGGTCCGGGCCCAAGGCGCTGTCCGCCACCGCCGAGAGTGGCAACGAACCGACGACCCGCAGGGCGACCGTAATCACCCCCAACACGACGGCCAGCGCGAGTCGATAGCCTGTCTGCCAGATCAGTATGTCGGCCGAGACCGTATCGACGCGGGCGCGCTCACTCTCCATCCGACATATGGTACTCGTTCCGGCGGCGTTCGGTAACGGGGCGCGTCGCCCGACGGTGACACGTTCGTTACCCGTCCGGAGGAGTTCTGCCGGCATCGTCCGACCCTGAGCAGCCGATAGTAGAGGGAGCCTCAGGTTCGAGCCGCGGGACGCTCCGCGGCGTGGCTAGCCTTTTCTGCATACCCATGCTTTCCCTCACGGCGCAATTCCGCACGGTCACTGCATCACGTCGCTCGCGGTGGCGGGCGGCGCTGCGTGCTTCTTTCGGGGGGGCAGTGCTCTTTCTGGTGTACGAAGCCAGCAAGTCCGCCATCTTTCCCGGCCTGACCATCTGGGAGTCGCATTCCATCACCATTGTGTTCGGCGCCGTCATTGCTGGCGCCGCCGCGTGGGTGACCGTGCGCCGGCAATCTGACCTGCTGCAAACGATCGCCATCGAGGAGGCGCGCCGCGAAGGGCTGGAGCTCCGCCAACGGGCACTGCTCGAGAGCGAAACGCGCTATCGGATCCTGGTGGAGAAGTCACCGGAAGCCATTGCCGTACACCGCGGTGGCCAGGTGCTGTACGTGAACTCGTCGGCCGCCAGCCTCATGGGTGCTGTCGACACGGTGATGCTCGTCGGCTGCCGCATGGCCGACTTCATCCACCCCGACGATCGCGATCGCTGGTATCGCCGACGGGTCGAAAGCCACACCGGTTCGTTCCGGCTCGTGCGAGTCGACCAGACGATCCGCGAGGTGGAAGTGGTCTCGGCGGACACGGAATTCGGCGGCGCGCGCGCCGTGCAAACCGTCTTTCGAGACGTAACGGAACAACGCTCGCTCGAGGCCAGGCTGCTCCACGAGGCGTTTCACGATAGCCTGACGGGGCTGGCCAATCGCGCCCTGTTCCGGGATCGACTCGAGCACGCGCTCGCCCTGCACCGCCGGGATGCAGGGCATCTGCTGGCCGTGCTGTTTCTCGACCTCGACAACTTCAAGAGCATCAACGATCGCCTGGGACACGAGGCCGGCGACCGCGTGCTGTGTACGGTGGCCAGTCGCCTCCGCCACGAGACACGCACCACCGATACCGTGGCCCGCTTTGGTGGCGATGAATTCGCCATCCTGCTCGAGCGATTGCCGACGGAGCAGGAAGTCCTCTCGATTGTCAATCGCATTCGCGTCGCGCTCACCGAAGCGCTCGAGTTCGACCATCGTCACTTTGCGCTCTCCGCGTCGATTGGTGTCGCGATGGGCACCGTCGCCGACGACGTAGACAGCATGTTGCGCAACGCCGATGTGGCCATGTACGAAGCGAAGGGCGCGGGCAAGGCACGCCACGCGGTGTTCGAGCCCGCCATGTACGACGCAATCGTCCAGCGCCTTCGCCTCGAAGCCGACTTGCGCGCTGCGGTGCGGGCACCTGAAACGTCGGGGCTTTCGCTCGTTTTCCAACCCATCGTCGATCTGGCGAGCAGCGAAGTGCGGAGCCTCGAGGCGCTGTTGCGGTGGACGCATCCTGAACACGGCATGATCTCCCCGTCCGTGTTCGTCCCCATCGCAGAGCAAACGGGGGCGATCGTGCAGCTCGGTCGCTGGGTGCTCGAGCAGGCCTGCGAGCAGATGAAGATTTGGCGCGCTCAGTGGTGGCGGGCTGGTCTTCCCATGCACGAGTTCCCCACGCTCTCGGTGAATATCTCGGGACGGCAGCTGGCCGAACGCGATTTCGTGTACGAACTCCAGGAACTCGTGCAACGGGTAAACGTCCCCGCAGAACTGTTGGTGCTCGAGATCACCGAGACCGTCATCATGCAGGACACCGATCGCACGCTCTCCTCGCTGTCGGCGCTGAAGGCACTCGGCGTCCAGTTGGCCATCGATGATTTCGGCACGGGATATTCCAGTCTTAGCTATCTGCAACGCTTCCCGGTCGACGTCCTCAAGATCGATCGGGCGTTCGTCGAAGGGATGGGACTCGGTACGTCGGACACGGCGTTGGCGCGCACGATCGTCACCTTGGGGCGCACCTTGGGACTTCGCACGGTGGCCGAGGGGATTGAGACCGAGGCCCAGCGGGTGGCGTTGGAGGAGATGGGGTGCCATCTCGGGCAAGGCTACCTCTTTGCGAGGCCGCTCCCCGCTGATGCGGTGGCCGAACTCCTGTGGGGCCGCAGCGCCAGTGGTGCGCCCCACCGCACGCGATCGGTGGGGTAAAAGCAAAGGGCGGCCGCGCGCGGTAGATTCGTTCTCCGGGACCATGGGGTATCATCACCCTCGTCGTTTGATCATCCGCCCGGACTCCAATGCACGCACATCTGGCTCGTGGTTCGTTTCACGACGATTTCGTTGGCTCCCCGTATGCCCCGCGCGACGCCTGCGGCGTAGGGTTCATCGCCCGCCAGAGCGGCGAACGGACGCACGAGGTCGTGAGCCTGGCGCTCGAAGCCGCGGCTCGGCTGGCGCACCGTGGCGCCTCCTCGACGGACAACTCCGCCGACGGCGCCGGCCTCCTCACGCAGATTCCGCGGCGGCTGTTCATCTTGGCGGCATCGCGCCTTGGCATCCACCTGCCCGCTGACGCCGCGATTGGCGTCGGCATGTGCTTCCTCCCCGCGGAGCCGCAGGCGTGCGAAGAAGCGATGTCGCTCGTGAACGAGGTGCTGTTGGGCGACGGAATTCCGGTGTTGGGGTGGCGCGACGTGCCGGTGCGCCCGGAGGTCCTTGGCGCCACCGCGCGCGCGGCCATGCCGTTCATCAAGCAGGTGCTCGTGGGCCGACCGGCGGGCAGCGATGACGACAGCTGGGAGCGTCAGCTGTATCTCTCGCGCCGCGAGATGGAGCATCGCGCCATCGCGCGTGGGCTCGAGCCGTTCTACATCTGCTCGCTGTCGTGCCGCACCGTGGTGTACAAGGGGCTGCTCACCGGCGGGCAGCTGGGAGATTTTTTCCCTGACCTGCGCGACCCGGCGTTCGAGACCGCGATCGCGGTCTTTCACGAACGCTACGCTACCAACACCATGCCGCGCTGGGAGCTCGCGCAGCCGTTCCGCATGCTGGCCCACAACGGCGAAATCAACACGCTCTGGGGGAACCGCAACGGCATGGAAATGCGCGGTTCGCTCCTCGAGGCTCCGGCCTTCGGCGACCACGCGGCGCGCGTGCGTGATCCGATCCGGCCCCGCGGCAGCGACTCGGCCAGTCTCGACAACGCGCTCGAACTGCTCTCGCGCGCCGGCCGCGCGCCGGTACACGCGGCGATGATGCTCGTACCGCAGGCGTGGGAGAAGTTTCCCGACGTCGAGCCGGCGGTGAAGGCCTTCTACGAATTCCATCAGTGCGTCATCGAGCCGTGGGACGGTCCCGCCGCGCTGGCGTTCAGTGATGGCGTCACGGTTGCCGTGTCGCTCGATCGCAATGGCCTGCGCCCGTGCCGCTACAAGATCCGCGCCGATGGCATGGTGGTCGCCGGCTCGGAAGTCGGCATCGTCGACTTCGACCCGCGCGATGTCGTCGAGACGGGCAAGCTCGGTCCCGGTGGCGTGTTCCTCATTGACACCGCCGGCAAGCGCATCGTGCGCAACATGGCCGCCAAGCGCGAAGTGGCCACGCGGCGTCCGTACGCCAAGTGGATTGCGCAGCACATGTCCACGCTTCCCACGAGTGATGGCGCCGAACCGCTCGTGCGCTCTAGTGACCAACTGCGCGCCACGCAGATGGCGTTCGGCTATGGGCACGAAGATCTCCGCATGGTGCTCGAGCCCATGGCCAGCACCGCCGCCGAAGTCGTGTGGAGTATGGGTGACGATGCACCGCTGGCGGTGCTTTCCCCGAACTCTCCGCCGCTGTACGCCTTCTTCCGCCAGCGTTTCGCGCAGGTGACGAATCCGCCCATGGATTCGCTGCGCGAAAGCATGGTCATGTCGTTGCGTATGCATCTCGGTCGGCGCGGATCGCCGTTGGTGGAGAAGTCGTCGTATGCGCGCATGCTGCGGGTGGAGCATCCGGTGCTGCTCCCCGACGAAATGGCGGCGCTGCGGGCGTTCCCGCAGTTCCCCAGCGCCACTCTCGATGCGACGTACAACGCGCGCTCCCGCTCGGAAGCGCTCGAGGCGGCGCTCGATTCGCTTTGCCGTCGCGCCGAAGTCGCGGCACGGAAGGGCGCGCGCCTGCTAATCATCAGCGATCGCAAGGTGAGCGCCGACCGCGCCCCCATTCCGGCGTTGCTGGCGCTTGGCTCAGTTCGAC
This sequence comes from bacterium, assembly GCA_027484025.1. Taxonomy (GTDB): domain Bacteria; phylum Gemmatimonadota; class Gemmatimonadetes; order Gemmatimonadales; family Gemmatimonadaceae; genus Gemmatimonas. The sequence goes on along the minus strand of JAIXTI010000195.1, from coordinate 5,199 downwards.
AGCATCTCGTGCGCACTGGTCTTCGCGCACGCGTTGGACTCGTGGTGGAAGTCGGCGATGCCATCGAACAGCATCACATGGCGACACTTTTCGGCTACGGCGCCGAAGCGGTGCATCCGTGGCTCGCCATGGAAACCGTGGCCACGGTGTTTGCCGAGGCGCACGGCAAAGCGGACGCAGACCCTGAGCGCCCGGGGCCGGCACTTGCCCAGTCACGCTATCGCGCCGCCATCGAGAAAGGATTGCTCAAGGTGCTCGCGAAGATGGGCATCTCTACGCTTTCGAGTTATTGCGGCGCGCAGACGTTCGATGCGCTCGGCCTTGGCTCCGACGTCATCGATCGCTGTTTCTCGGGTACGGCGTCGCCGCTTGGCGGACTCTCGCTGCGTGAGCTGAGTGAAGATGTGCTGCAGCGTCACCGCCGCGCGTACACCGCCGATGGCGCGCCGCAGGCTACGCTCCCCGACCACGGTCGTGTGCGCTTCCGCAAGGATGGTGAGGTGCATGCGTGGGCCCCGCAAACCGTGCTCGCCCTGCAGCAGTCCGTGGGAAGCGCCCGTGCCACGCGCGCCGGCACCAGCCCCGACGATGCCTGGCGCACCTTCGCGCAGCGCCTCGATAGCGGCGCGCCGGCGAGCATTCGCGACCTGCTCGGCATTCGAGCGGGCACCGCGGTGCCCATCGAAGACGTCGAGCCCATGGAAGCGATCCGCGCGCGATTCATCTCGAGTGCGATGTCGCTTGGCGCCCTGTCGCCGGAAGCACACGAAACGCTGACGATTGCGATGAATCGGATGCAGGCGCGATCGAACAGCGGTGAAGGCGGTGAAGACCCGGCCTTCTATGCCGATGCGGGCAGCGATCGTCGCGACAGCCGCATCAAGCAGGTCGCGTCGGCGCGCTTTGGTGTGACCACGGAATACCTGGTCCGCGCCGAAGAAATCGAGATCAAGATCGTGCAGGGCGCCAAGCCGGGCGAAGGCGGGCAGCTCCCGGGGCACAAGGTGACGGAGCTCATTGCTCGGCTGCGGCACAGCACACCAGGCGTCGGGCTCATCTCGCCGCCGCCGCACCACGACATCTACAGCATCGAAGATCTCGCGCAGCTCGTGCACGACCTCAAGACCGTCAACCCGCGGGCACGCGTAGGCGTGAAGCTGGTGGCGGAGAGCGGAGTCGGTACGGTGGCGGCGGGTGTCGCCAAAGCGTTTGCCGACTACGTGCTCATTGCCGGCCACAACGGTGGCACGGGGGCGTCGCCGCTATCGAGTATCAAGCACGCCGGCTCACCGTGGGAACTTGGCCTCGCGGAAGCTCAACAGGTGCTGGTGGCGAACGGCCTGCGGCATCGCGTGGAAGTTCGCGTGGACGGCGGTCTCAAGACCGCGCGCGATGTGATCATTGCCGCACTGCTCGGCGCGGAGTCATTCGGCTTCGGTACGGCGCCGCTCGTGGCCATGGGCTGCGACATGGCGCGCCAGTGCCATCTGAACACCTGCCCCACCGGTATTGCGACCCAGCGCGAGGATTTGCGCGCCAAGTTCCGTGGCACGCCCGAACAGGTGATCGCCTACTTCTCGCGCATTGCCGAAGACGTGCGCACTGAGTTGGCACTCATGGGCGCTCGCTCGCTTGGGGAGATCATCGGACAAGTAGAACGACTGCAACGCGCCGAACGACCGGAAATGCCGCGGTCAACGATGCTCGACTTGTCGCTGGTCCTCGGTGCTCCGCGCCGCGGCGACGAATCGCGCACGCGCACGGTCGCGCAGAATATCCGCCCGGGCGCTGACGCCTTCGACGATCGCATTCTGCGGGATGCTGCGGAGACCGTGCGTTCGGGCGTGCCGTTCAGCGGCAGCTACGACGTACGAAATCACCACCTGACCGTCGGCGCTCGTGTCGCTGGCGCGCTCGCCGAACGGTTTGGCGATGCCGGCCTCCAGCCGGGCACCATGCAGTTGTCGTTCACCGGAAGCGCCGGGCAGAGTTTTGGCGCGTTTGGTGTACGCGGTATGCGCTTTTCGCTCGAGGGTGAAGCGAACGACTATGTCGGCAAGGGGCTCAATGGTGCCGAGATTACTGTGCGCCCTTTCCGGAACGCGCGCTATCGGGGCGCGAGCCATCTCAACATGATCCTTGGCAATACCGTGTTGTATGGCGCGACCGATGGACTGCTCTGTGCCGCCGGACAAGCGGGCGACCGCTTTGCGGTGCGCAACTCCGGCGCCTGCGCCGTGGTGGAGGGCGTCGGCAATCACGCCTGCGAATACATGACCGGCGGCATCGTCACGGTGCTGGGACGTGCTGGCCGAAACTTCGGGGCGGGGATGTCGAACGGTGTGGCGTACGTGTTCGACGAGTCCGAAACGTTTGCCGGCCGACTCAATCACGAGATGGTGCTGCTGGCCGATCTCGACAACGAGGACACCGCGCTGCTCAAGAAGTTGCTGGGGCTGCACATTACGCGTACGGGCAGCGCACGCGCCCGGTGGCTGCTGGACGACTGGGAGCACCAGCATGTGCGGTGGCGCAAGGTGAAGCCCCGCGGCGCTGGGGAACACGTGGCACGCACTCGCGACGAGTGGATGACACGGTTGTCTGCCCTGAGCGATGCCCCTGTTGGCGTCTGATTGCGCTAGTTCGACAGCACGGCCTGCGCCCGCTCGCGGATGAGGCTGTGCTCGTCTTGCGTGAGTGTCTTGAGCGCTGCATCGGCGGCGGGTCGATGGCCCGCCGCCAGGGCGCTGATGGCCGCGAGGCGGATCTGCAGATCATCGAGCGAGCGCGATCGTTCAGCCGTGAGCTCAATCAGTTTTTGTCGTGCTCTGGGCGTCTGCACGTGTGAGAGTGCCGAGATGATTTCGAGCTGGTAGTCGATCGCGCTCTCTTCCTGCACCGCGAGCATGAGACGGTCGGCCAGCGGGTCGGCGTCGGGCGCGGCGAAGACAATGGACAGGGCGCGATTCCGCACGTCGGGAGAGTTGTCAAAGAGGACCGACTCGAGCCGTGATGTGGCCGTCGGACCACCGATTTGCCCAAGCGCGACGACGGCCGCGATGCGAACGCGGAGATCTGAATGCTTCAGCAGCCGCGACAAGTCGGGAATGGCCGACTGGTTCTTCATTTCGCCGAGCAGGCCGGCGGCGTTTCGCGCCACGAACCAGGTCGGGCTGGCGGAGTATTGACGCGCGACCGCCAAGGTGGCGGGCATCGACGCGGCGATATCATAGAGAAAGCGACGATCGGCCAGCTCCGTCGCGGCGATCAGCTGTTCAAACACCGCGCGTGCGCCCGGAACGCCACTGCGCAGGAGAAACGCCTGTACGGGCTCGTGATCCGTCTTGGGGTCGAGCAGGAGCTCCACGATCAGCTGGAGGGCGGATGGCGTTGCGAGCTGCTCCAGCAACACGGGCTCATCGATCGCATCGAGCAGTTTGAATACCGCTTTCCCATCGCCGCGGGTGACGGCCGCTTTGACCGACTGCTCGATGACGTCGTGGCCCACCGTTGGAGCGGTGGCGGCCGCTGTCGTCGCCGCAGCGGTAGCCACTGGTTTGGTGGCCGCACCGCTGGCGGCTGACGCGATTGCAGCGGCCGGCGCGATACTGGCCATCCCGCGCGGTGTCGGGCGCAGTGGCAATCCCTCGGCGCGCAGACGCACATTCCAAATGGACATCGCGTCGACGCTTTCGAGGATGGCGCCGCGGACGGACGACGGCGGGCCAACCAGAATGCCGCCGAGCTTCAGCAATTCGGTATCGGTGACCGTCGACGCAATGTCGACCGCGGTGATGCCATGCTCCATGAGGAGCGCGCGGAGGAACTGTGCGCTTTCGCGAATGGCCTCGATCGCGTCCGCGTCATTGAAGACGCGTTGGTCGATGGTCACGTTCCCCACGTGCGCAAGCGCGCAGATGCGGTTCACACTGGACAGCACTTCGGTCGTCGAGGCGCGCTCGCGTAGTTGCCTGAGCAACATCGCGAGCGCCGCGACATACACGATTTCGAACGGCAATGAGCGCTCCGGTGGAACGGGGATACGGGTAAACTAGGCTTGCCGTATCCTTTCGCCAGAGCGGCGACGCCTGCTGGTCAGAGCGGCGCTTCGAGATAGAGATCGAGACGCCACTTCTTGGACGGATACAGGCCGCGGGCAATATCGAATCGCATGAGTCCATCGAGCAGGCCGAAGCCCAGCCCCGCGCCGCGCTGCGGTTGGATACTGCCGAACGTCTTGCGGCTGCCCGCCCATCCCACGTCGAAGAAGGCGACAGGGCGGAAGGCTCCAGAGCGAGTTCCGATTTCCGCCCGCGAGAACCAGAACGCATCGCCCAGCTGCGTTCCTGGCAATTGGCCGCGCACGGTGCGCAAGCCGCCAACCGCAAAGCCGCGCTGGAAGGGCACGCGTCCGACGCTGCTGCCGATCGAGCCGGTCAGCGCCGTGGCAAAACGCCCCAGCGGGCGGGAGATCGTGCTCTCGACGGCACCACGCGCATACTCGAAGGTGCCAGTGGCCGCTTCGGCACGCGCGATACCGGTCATGCGGAGGCCGCGCGGACGATCGAGGAGCATGCGCGTCCACGTGCCGCTGACGCCCGCGTACGAGCCGGGCTCGGACACGAGATTCTCGCGGAAGCGATTGTCGCCGAAGGCACGTGCCAGCGAGAACGTATTCACGACGTCGCTGTCACCAGCAGTCCACTGCCGCTCGACGAACAGGCGATACTCGAGCGCGCCGCGGCGCCGTTCGCGGCGTTCGCCGAGCTCGAAGCCATAGGTGCGATAGTAGAAGCCTTCATCGCGTCCGTAGAGGAATGCGGGGAGCGAGGGGCCTAGCGTCAGCGCGCCAGCCCACTCGGGATTCATGGCCGCGAGGCGATGGTACACGGTGGCCGAGACGGTCCGCGCCCCGTTGCTCCGGATGAGCGAGAGTTCGCCGTTGGCGTGCAGATCGGCGTGACCGATACGACCAAGGCCACGCAGCGTGTATCCGGCCCCCAACACCTGCTTGACCTCTACACCAGCGGAGAGTCCTTCGACGCGATTGTAGCGGAAGAGATCACTCCCACTGCGAATGGTGGGAAGCTGCGGGGCGAATGGCACCTGCAATGACATGCTGAGGGCGTTGGCCAGCTGCTCCGCGCTGCGCAGGTCGAAGAGTTCTTCATCGTTCGCCCCGAGCGCGGGGAGCGCGGG
>JAIXTI010000045.1 GCA_027484025.1 bacterium | reverse complement strand
CTACATCGACGAGCTCCTTGCCGCCCGTGACTCCGCGATTTCACGGTGGCCGGATCGTGTGACGCGTCCGCTGCGCGTGTTCGTGCGCGAAGGGACGGAGCTGGAGATGTGGAACCCGGACTTCACGCCGGCCGTGCGCGATGCGTTCGACACGTGGGTGGGCGCGCGCATACCGGTGCGTTTCACGTTCGTGCGCGATTCGGCCACGGCCGATATTCACGTGCGATTCGTGAGCACCTTTGCCAGTGGTATCAGCGGCAAGACGGTGTGGAGCCGCGACGGCGCCCACTGGTTGCTCTCGAGCGACATTCAGCTCGCGGTCACCCATCCCAACGGCGGCAGCATTACGGCGCCGCAGATGCGCGCGATCGCGCTGCACGAAGTCGGACACCTGCTGGGGCTCGACCACACCCGCGATACCGAGAACATCATGTCGGCGCGGGTGCGGGTGCGTGAGCTGAGCGAGGCGGACAAGGCGACGGTCCGCCTGGTGTACGCCGTCCCGGCGGGGTCGCTCAAGCGCTGAGTGCGTCGCCGCCGCGTGTGCATGGCGCACGCGGCGGTGTGGCTGTTCAGCGTAGCGTCAGTACAATTGTGCGGGTTGCGCCACCCTTGTTCTGCACCAGCAACCGCGCTTCGCGCGCCGCATACATCACGCGCCGCAACGCCACGACATCGCGCACCGGCGTGCCGTTCACCGAACGCACGACTTCGCCGGAGCGCATACCGGCGTCGGCGGCTGGCGTGCCGGCTGGCACACGCAACACCAGTACGCCGGGCTCGAGGCCAAGGCTCTCGGCGAACTCGTCATCGATGGTCGCGAACTGCGCGCCGGCGAGCACGAGGACTCCACTGCCGCTGAACATGTTCATCGAGGGCGGCACCGGCATGGCCGGCGCGCTGCCGGGCTGCGCGCGCGAGAGCACGAGCGTCCGCACTTCCTGTGGGCGCGGTGCCACCGTCACGGGGACATCGCGCGGTTTGCCGGCGCGACGGATACGCAGCCGCACCGTGTTACCGGCCGTGATGAGCTCCGCGTAGTTCACCGCGGTCTGCGTCACGTCGCGTCCGTTGTAGGCGAGCAACGTGTCGCCGGCCCCGAGTCCGGCGCGGGCGGCGGGCGAGCCGATATCCACCGTTTCGACCACCGGATACTCACAGTGACTCGTCATGACGCCATCGGGTGTCACGATGCGAATCTGCGCGCCGGAGAGCGACAGCCCCATGTATCCCGACGGCGCCGTGACACCGTTGGGGAGCGACGCTTCGGCTTCGCCGGCGAAGGCGGCCACCTGCGGTTGCAGCGACCGGATGAACTTGCTGATGTCGGGCGCCTGCACACGCATTGCGGTGTCGATGGCAATGAACATGCGCCGCGGTGCAGCGCTGCCGGTTTCGTCACGCGTGAAGCGCACCACCACCTGCATGAGCGAATCGACGCCGCGCTGCACCTGCGAAATGCGCTGCACCTGATTGCCTTCGAGACCGCGCTGCTGTTCGAGCGTGAGCGCCGCACTTTCGAGTTCGCGCTTGAGCCGGAGCAGCGCCAACCCTTCGGGCGCATTCACCAGCATCGACGGCGACGACTCGAGTTCGAGACACACGTTCGTCGCGCTCCCGGCGTTCGCGCTGCTGACCATGCGCTTGCCCGTCGTGCGCGGACGCGATGTGGAGACTGGCGTTTGCGCGTCCGCGTGCGCACTCCACACGCTCGCCGCGATCACGCCGACCGCAGCACAGACACGCCATGAGGGCTTGCTTGTTCGTGCGTACATGACTCAGTACCGCTCGATGATCTTGTCCACGGGCAGCGCGCCGCCGAGCGCCTGCAGTGTGGCCTCGCGCGCGGTGTACGCGGCGAGATAGTAGTGGTTCAACACGGGGTCCTGGGGGGCGTCGCGGAGCGCGGCCCGCGAGGCGGCCATCATCTGATCGAGTGCCGCGAGGCGCGTGCGATACACTTCGGAGTCGCGCACGGTGGTATCGTTGGACGCCAGCCAGAGCGACGCGCGCTCGTAGTCGCGTTGAGCGCGAAAGAGGACACCAGTGGCTTCGTCGACGGTGCGGAAATCCGGTTCGTTGCCAAACGCGACCGCGCGCGCGCCGACACCGCCAGCGACCTCGGACAGTGCCGCCGACGGCTCAGCGCCGAACGCGGCGGCAATGGCCGCCGTGTCAGCCGAGGACACGCCGCCGCTGAGGCGGCCGGCCACCGCACCGCCGGAGATGAGCATGAGGGCGGCCGCCGCCCGACGCAGGAACGGCGCGAACGCGCGACGCGGTGCGGCCGTGGCGGGAGCCGGCATAACGCGATCGGCGGGCGTCGTCACCGTGGACGGGGTGACAGCACCACGCAACCCGGCCGCGATCTGCTCCCACTCCACGAGTCTCGGTGCCGCGGCGTTCGGTGCCGATGTGCCCCACGCGCCCGCCAGCGACACCACCGACGCGACCGCATCACGCTCGGCGCGGCACGCGGCACACGACGCGAGATGCGCGAGTTCATCGGCGTTGAACGGCAGCGCGTCGAACGCCGCCAGCCGTTCGAGGTCGAGGTGCGCGTTACTGGGCTGCATATCCACCTGCGTATCCACCTTCATAGTTCCGATCCTGACCGGTATTGAGCGACAGCGATTCCACCAACGGAGCGAGCAACCGGCGCAGCTTCGCCCGGGCCTTGAACAGTTGCGACTTGGAGCCACCGGCGGTGATGCCAAGCTCCTCCGCGATCTCTTCGTGCGTGTAGCCTTCCACGTCGTGCAGCAGAAAGACGGTGCGCGCGCCAGGTGAGAGTTGCTGCGCGGCAGCCTCGATGCTCTGCGCGAGCATACTGCGCTCGGCGTCCTGCTCGACGAAGGCGGAGTCTTCTTCGATGGCGGTCTCGGTGGCCGCGAGACGCTTCACGCTGCGGAGCGCGTTGAGCGTGCGGTTGATCGCCACGCGGTGAATCCAGGTGCTGAACTTCGCGTCGCCACGCCATGACGGGAGGGCGCGAAAGATCTGGATCCAGACCTCCTGCGCGATGTCCTCGGCGAGGTCGGGATCCGCGGCGAGGCGACGAACGACGGCGTCCACATGCGGGGCATGCTGATTCCACAGCAGCCGCATGGCGCGCTCGTCGCCGTCGATCGCCCGTCTCACTATGGCGGCGTCGGTCTCCATCATACTTGCTCAATTTGTCACGCTTGGGGTGCGGACGGTTGCCTGTCGTGGTCGGGGTCTTTGGTCTGGGTCGGGGTACGGCCACTACAGTCGGGGTACTGCTACCACAGTCGGGGCACTGCCACGACAGTCGGGGTCTACCTGCGGTCGGGGTCCCGGTCGGGTCGGGCGCGGCGCTGCGCTGGCGCGTCGGGGTCGGGGTCGGGGTCGGGGCAGCCCCGACAGTTTCTCCCCGACGCCGACGGTGGAACCCCGACCCCCGGGTCAAAGTCGGGGATAAAGTGTCGAGGTCGCCCCGACCCAGACCCACCCCAAGACCAAGACCCGGGAGGTTGCGATCGGACCATTCAGGCAGTCGAGGGTATTGACGCCTGTCCCCTGTCGCCTTAGATGACGAAGGGGCACAGTTACACCGCCGGCACCGTTGGCCGGTGGGAGCTGTCCTCGTGCGCTATCTCCGGCCGGATCGTTCTGGTGCTTCTGCTCACCGCCCTCGCCATTGCCGTCGCGGATGTCACCCGCGTCGCGCTGCCCATGTCGAGCGGACTCCCCGAGAGGGAGCCCGCTGCCGTGGGCATGTCGGCTGAACGGCTTGGCACCATCGATCGCGTCGTCCAGCGCGGGGTTGAAGCCGGCGGGTATCCCGGCGCCTCCGTCGTTGTCGGCCGCAAGGGCTACGCCGTCTGGTCCCGCGGGTTCGGCACCCTCGACTGGACGCGCAAGACGCGCGTGTCGGCCTCCGAAAGCATCTACGACCTCGCGTCGCTCACCAAGGTCGTCGCCACGACCACCGCGCTCATGGTGCTCTACGACCGCGGGGATCTCGAGCTCGACGCCAAGGTCTCGCGTTACCTCCCCACGTTCACGGGCGGACTGCGCGATCAAGTCACCGTGCGGCATCTGCTCACGCACCGCGCGGGCCTGTCGGCCGGGCGCGAGCTGTGGCGCATTGCCCAAACGCCCGCCGAGGCGCGCGACGCGGTGCTCGCCTCCCCCATCAACTGCACGCCCGGCGCCTGCTACGAGTATTCCGACCTCGGCGCCGACCTCATGGGCTTCATTGCTGAAGCGGTGAGCGGACAAACGCTCGAAACGCTGCTCCAGAAGTCCGTCTTCCAGAAGCTCGGCATGAACGACACCCGCTATCGGGTGTCCGATGTGGACGTCATGCGCACCGCTCCCACCGAAATCGCGCCGCCGCGCGGGTATCCGTTGCGGGGGGAAGTGCACGACGAAAATGCGTACGCGTTGGGAGGCATCGCCGGTCACGCGGGGCTCTTCAGCACGGCGTCCGACCTGTCGGTCTTTGCCCAGATGCTCCTCGACGGTGGCGTCTACAACGGGGTGCGGGTCATTGCCGACAGCACGGTGCAGCTGTTCACGCGCCGCGCGGCCGGCCATCGCGCCCTGGGCTGGGACACCTGCGCCGGGGGCGCGGGGTGCGGCCAGTTCATGTCGGAGCGCGCCTTCGGCCACACCGGCTTTACCGGCACGTCGCTCTGGATCGACCCCGATCGGCAGATGTTCGTCATTCTGCTCACCAACCGGGTACACGCCGCCCGCGCGCGCCGTCCCAGCAAGGTCATCGCCGATGTGCGAAACGACCTGGCCGACGCCGCCGTGCTCGCGGTGATGGACGATCCCGATGGCGTGCGGGCCATGCCGGCCAGCTTCCGCGCCGACCTGGCGCAGGACTGGAACCGCCCGCTGAAATCGCGCCGCGCCAGCAGCGCGGCGGCCCGACGGAAGGCCGCAGCGGCCAAACGGGCGTCGGCCAAGCGCGCCGCCGTCAAGAAGTCGAGCAGCGCGAAGAAGTCGACGTCGGCCAAGAAGACGAGCAGCGCGAAAAAGGCGTCGGCAAAGACGACCGCAAAGGCCAGCGCCAAGAAGTCCACCAAGGTCAGCGCCAAGAAGAGCTCGACAAATAAGCCGACGGCCAAGAAGGCGACGGCCAGAAAAACGGCCCGGTAGCAATCCCGAGTAGGGAACTACCCATTGCCCCCATGGCTATAGTTCTGCATGAACTCCGGCACGGACATGGTCATGGACGAAGCAACTGAAGCCCCCCAGAGCGAGCCCGCTTCTGCGGCTGAACAGGCCGCGCAGGCGGAACCACAGACCGGCGGTGCGGTGTCTGCCGATCAGGCGCGACTGGTGCTACGGCGGGTCAAGGACCCTGAGCTCAACCTCAACATCGTCGACCTCGGGCTCATTTACGACATCACCGTCGACGACAGCGTCGTGCGTGTCGACATGAGCCTCACGTCGCCAGGCTGCCCGTCAGGGCCGGAAATCATGGGCGAGGCAGAGCAGCAGCTGCGTACGCTCGCCGGTGTGACCGACGTGCAGATGAACCTCGTCTGGTCGCCACCCTGGACGCCCGAACGCATCGAGCCGCGCGTGCGCGCGTACATGGGCTTCTGACGCTGCGTCTGACGCCATCAGTTCGCGCGTAACGGCAACGACAAAGGGGACCGGAATTCCGGTCCCCTTTTCGCGTGCGCCATGACCGACGCCCGCTTACGCCAGCTTCGCCTTCGTGTTCCGGAGCCCACGCTGCGCCCGCTCCAACTTCGCCAGGCGGTAGAGCGTCATGCCTACCGGCACGAGCAGGAGCGAACCGCTCCAGAGGAACAGGTCGGCGACGTTGGCCACCATGGTCGTGTCTTCGGTGAGACGCACACCGATGAAGTCGGCCACGCCACGGGGGCCGGCGATCATGCTCAGCAAATTGCCGATCGCGCCGCCGCTCACGAGCCCCATCGCCATCGTCGCCCGCGAATCGTACGCCGCCATTGGACGCACCACCGACAGAACCAAGCCAAGCGCCAGGACCGTGATCAGGGCGCTGAGAAACCACGCGCCCTGACCCAACAACAGGCCACCCGCCGTCCCGGTGTTCCACACCAGCGTAAACGACAGCCGGTCGGTGATGCTGACGACGCCGGTGCTTCCCAACAGGCGGACGGCAGCCTCCTTCGTCATCAAGTCCAGCGCCAACGCGGCCACGGCAACGCCGAGGTAGCGACGGACGACGGGATCCCGAAGGACAGAGCTGCTGGACGCGGAGAGATGGGGACGGCTCATGCGACGGCACCTGGTAGGAGGCACAACTTCGATGTGCCGATCAGGTATGCACCTCGTGTGCCGTTTCGCAGGGGCTGGAACGCCGCCCGAAGCGCGTAAGCCGGAACTCACGCAACGCCATTTACGTCAGAGACTTAACCGCCTAATCCTGCCGATTTCGGCGCGGGACATTTCGCCGTGAGCTGTAGCACCAGCACCCCGCAAGCGGGGCGCTGGCGACAGAGTTGTCGCGCCAGCGCTACACCGCTGGGTGTTCAGTCGGGCTTGTACGGCGAATCGTCCGCCGGAAAACTCGCCAGCGTTTTGACGAACTGCGCGCCAAGCACCTCGATCTGCCATTTCCGGAGCTCGGGGATGCTGTTGAGGTCATCCACATGACGCGGCTTGCGACGCGCCACGAGCTCCATGCGATCGCGCGAGCAGAGCACGCCGGGATCGAGGTCGAGCTTGGCGGCGACGCCATCGCGCACGGTTTTGAGGCGCGAGACCCGCTCGTCGAAATCAGGATCCTTGTCCCAGCGCGCACTCTTGGGGAAACGCGGGAGGTCGGATTCGGCGACGGCATTGCCGCGCACGATGGCCTGCAGCGCCTCGGCGGCGCGAGCGTCGTTCATGCCGCGCGGGAAGCCTTTCACCCCGAACAAGGCCTCGCGTGACGTGGGCGCTGCCTTCGCGAGATCGAGCAGTACCTCGTTGCCGGCCACACGGAACGTGGCACGATCGAGTTCGGCAGCAATGGAATCGCGCCACTTCACGAGTTCACGCAAGCGCGCGAGTTCGCGACGCGTGAGATCGCGCGCGCCCTTGAGCTTGAGGAATCCCTGATCGGTGCCGTCGTTTTCCCACTTCGTGCCCTCGGCGCGCGCGAACTCTTCCTGCGCCCAATGCCAGCGCCCCTTCTTCTCGAGCTCTGCGTGCAGCCGGTCACGAAGTCCCAACAGATGGCGTGTGTCTTGCGCGGCGTAGTCGAGCATGTCGGCCGTGAGCGGTCGCATGCTCCAGTCGGCGCGCTGATGTTTCTTGTCGAGCTTGAGCCCGAAATACTGCTCGAGCAGCGCCGCCAATCCGAACGCCTTGATGCCAAGCAGCTGCGCGGCGACCCGGGTGTCGAACAGATGCGTGACGCGCCACCCGTAATCCTGATGCAACAGACGCAAATCGTAATCGGCATCGTGCAACACCACCTCGACGTTGCGATCTTCGAGCAGTGCGCCGAGTTTCTCGGGCGTGCCGATCGGCAACGGATCGATCACCGCTTCGTGGTGTTCGGTGGAGAGTTGCAGCAGGTAGATTCGATCGACGAAGCGATGGAAGCTCGCACCTTCTGTATCGAGCGCGAGCGTGCGCACGCCGGTAAGTCCGGACAGAAAGCGATCAACGGCGTCGGCCGTGTCGAGATAGAGTGGCGCGGAAGGCGAAGACATGTCTGTCTGTAAGCTACAACGACGGGTACTTTCGGGACCATGACCAGTATTGACGAGACTTTGCTCCCTGATCCGTTGGCCCCCGAGCGCCGGGGGTGGCGCAGCGCCGACCTGACCAGGGCCGCCTTCACGGTGCTGATGGTCTGGTTCGGACTGCAGCTGCTCTGGTCGGTGCAATCGTTGGCCATTCTGGTGTTTCTGGCCACGCTGTTCGGGATCGCCGTCGCTCGGGGGGTCGACTATCTCGAACGGTTCCGCATCCGGCGGGGCATCGCCTCGGCGCTCATCGTCCTTGGCACCCTGGGTGCGATTGGCGGCGTGCTGGCGCTCACCGCGCCGACGCTCGTGAGCCAGGGGAAGGTGCTGCAGCAGGAGTTTCCGGCGGCCGTCGACAAGGTGCAGACGTGGATCGACAGCAAGCGGGGAGGGCTGCTGGGCTCGCTCATCTCGTCGGCGGCCGGGACGGCGCAGACGATCGATTCGGCGGCCAGCGTAGCGGTCAGCGGGGCTCCGGCCGTGGCCGGCCAGCCGTCCCGAACTCCGGCCGCGGGCGCCGTGCCCGGTTCGAAGCCCACCGCGAGTGCGGTGCCGGCCGCCCAGCCCGAGTCCCCCACCGCGGCCATCAAGCGCCGTCTGGGGGAAGGAATCGGTAACGCCACCAAGTACCTCTTTTCCTTCGTCTCCAACACGCTGGCGGCCTTTGCGGCCTTCGTACTGCTGATCTTCCTCGCCATGTACATCGGGGCCGAGCCCGAGGTGTACCGCGGGTGGATGCTGTCGGTGGTCCCGGCCGGCTCGCGGGCGCAGGTGCGCATCGTGCTCGACGAGATCTCGACGGTGCTGCGCAAGTGGCTGGTCACGCAGCTCATCGCCATGGTCGTCATCGGTACGGTGAGCTTCACGGTCCTGATGCTGCTCGGGGTCAAAGCAGCGTTTGCGCTGGGGTTCATCGCGGGGCTGCTGGAGTTCATTCCCACCGTCGGGCCCATTCTGAGCGCCGTGCCGGCCGTGCTCATGGCATTCGTCGACTCGCCCGAGAAGGCGCTCGCGGTCGTGATTGCGTACTGGGGCATTCAATTCCTCGAAAACAACCTGCTCATCCCGTATCTCATGCGGGGCGAGATGGACCTGCCGCCGGCCATTACCCTCGTGTCGCAGACGCTGATGACGCTGGTTTTCGGCTTTCTGGGGCTCATGGTCGCGGTACCGCTCACGGCGGCCGTGCTGGTGCCGCTGCGCATGATGGCCGAGCGTGAGAATGCGCGGGAAAAGGCGATGGTCAAGTACAACAAGACGCAGCGGGATCTCATGCGTGCCGAGGTGACGCCGGATGTGGTGATGGGCGAGGCAAACCGTGGGCCGGTGGATTCGCTGTCATGATCGCGCAGCTTCCCGGCTTTCAGATTGGCTACGACGATCAGGGGGACGGCACGCCGATGCTGTTCCTGCACGGATTTCCGCACGACCGCACGTTGTGGGCGTCGCAGCGGGTGGCGCTCTCGCCGCAGGCCCGCTGCATCGTACCGGACATTCGCGGCTTCGGGCATTCGTCGACGCATGGTCCGTACTCCATGGATCAGTACGCCGACGATGTGGCGGCGCTGCTCGACTGGCTGCAGCTGGAGCAGGCGGTCATCTGCGGGTTGTCGATGGGCGGCTACATCGCGATGGCGATGTGGCGTCGGCACCCGGAGCGGGTGCGGGCGCTGGTATTCTGCGATACCAAGGCGGGCCCCGACACCGAGGAGGGGAAGTCACGCCGCGACGAACTCATCGCGCTCGTGAAGCGGGACGGGACCCGCGTTATTGCCGACGCGCAGATCACGGGGATGGTGGGATCGATGACGCGCGAGCGGCGCCCCGAAGTGGTGGCGTCACTGCGGGCGATGATGGGTCGGCAGTCGGCCGCCGGCGTGATCGGGGCGTTGCAGGCCCTCCGGGACCGGCCAGACTCACGCGACACACTGAAATCGGTTAGCGTTCCGTCCCTGGTGGTGGTCGGCGAGGACGATGCCTTGACCCCCATCAAGGAAGCGCGCGCGATCGCGGAAGCATTACCTTCCGCAGCGCGCGTGCGACTCGAAATCATCGCCGGCGCCGGCCACGTGCCCTGTCTCGAACGGCCCGCCGCCACCACGCACGCCCTCTCCGACTTTCTTTCCACGCTGGAATGACCGATAACGCCGCCGCGCCTGTAATCTCCGAAGCCGAACGTACGACCGCTGCCCGCATCGGGCAGGTGCTGTTCAAGAACCGCGGCTGGCTCCCGGTCCCCTTTCTGGCGGCCCCCCTGCTCCTCCCCGGGGTGCAGACGTCGACGACGTGGACGATCGGCCTGCTGATCGTCGCCCTCGGTGAACTCATCCGTACCGCCGGTGTCGCCGCCGCCGGCACGGTAACGCGCCGTCGCTCGCGCGAAGTGCAGCGCCTGGTCACCTACGGCGCGTTTGCGTGGTGCCGCAACCCGCTCTACGTGGGCAACTTCCTCGCGTGGATCGGCTTCACGGTGGTGAGCGGCGTCTTCTGGTTCATTCCGGTGGCGATCGTGATCTTCGCCATCGAGTACACGCTGATCGTGCGCTACGAGGAAGGCGTATTGGAGTCGATCTTCGGCCAAGAATATTTGGACTACAAGGCACGCACGCCGCGCTGGTTCGGCCGCCCGCCCGCCGGCGCCACCGAAGGACAGCACGACTGGAAGGAAGCGATCTGGAGCGAACGCTCTACGATCCTCCAGTATGTGGTCTTGATCGGGGCGTTCTGGTACAAGGGAACGCTGTAAACTCTACTGCGGTTTTGGACTGCTACTGCGGTTCGGGTTTGGAACTGCCACTGCAGTTGATGGACCGCCACTGCGGTTCTGGACTGCCCCTGCGGTTGGGGAACACGGCGGTTCGGGTCGCTATGGAAAACGCCGACCGGCTTTGCCGGATCGGCGTTTTTTGGTGGTTGGGGAACCGCAACCGCAGTGGCAGTGAGGTCAACCACCAGAAAAAACGCCGACCCGGCAAAGCCGGTCGGCGTTTTCCTTTTCAACCCAAACTGCAGTGTTCCCAAACTGCAGGGGCAGTCCAGAACCGCAGTGGCAGTCCAGCAACTGCGGTGGCGGTTCCAAACCCGAACCGCCGTTGCAGTTCCCGCCTTACCGGGTCGGCCGTCCCGGCGGATTGCCACCATTGAAGACGTCCTTGTTCTTGCCAATGAAGCTCTTGAGCTGCACGGGCACGTCTTCTTCGGGGAAGATCGCGGTTACCGGGCACTCGGGCTCGCAGGCGCCGCAGTCGATGCACTCGTCGGGGTGGATGTACAGCTGGTCTTCACCCTCGTAGATGCAGTCTACGGGGCAGACGTCCACGCACGACTTGTCCTTGACGGAAATGCAGGCTTCAGTAATGACGTAGGGCATGTGACGAAGCTCGGGTCGGACCGACCGAAATGAGGGTAGCGCTCGAATGGCGGAAGATACTACAGCAGCAACGTGCGACAAGCGGCAAACGTGCCGAACCCGTCAGCGTTTCCACGGGGGCAGATCGCCCTTCTTTTTCAGCTCGGGGTTTTCGCGGAACAGCGTAAAGGTTCGGCCAATCACCTGAATGACTTCAGCGCCCATCTCTTCGGCGGCGGCGTTGGCCGCTTCCTTGGCGCTGAGCTCACCGGCCTTGGCCACCTGCACCTTGACCAGCTCTTTGGTGCGCAACACGTCGTCGAGGCTCTGAAGCAGCGTCGGCGTCAAGCCGGAGTGGCCGATGTGCACGAGCACGTCGAGATGGTGTGCCTCGGAACGCAGCTCGGCGCGCTCCTTACCGGTCATGCTCATGGACGAACCCCGTCGAGTGCGAAAAACGAATACGGATTGATCGGGGGGCCGTCCCACCAGACGCGCCCGCGGCCCCGCTTCATCACCTGAAAGTGCAAATGCGGGGTGTTCGGTGGCGCATTCCCCGTCGTCCCAACGTAGCCGATTACGGAGCCCTTCGCGACTCGGTCACCCACGGCGAGCCCGCGCCGGTAGCGCTCGAGGTGCGCGTAGTAGTACACGAACTGCTCTTCGTCGTCGTAAGCGTAGATCACGATCCCGCCAATCGGTCCCTCGAACATCCGGCCAATGACATGGTCGGCCGCAGCCAAGACGGGCGTCGAGCGCGGGGCGAGAATGTCGAGGGCCCCGTGGATTTTGCCGTTGGCCCGCCCCGCCGTGTAGTTGTCACGCAGCGAGCGCGCGCTGAACCCCTCTACCGGCACCATCAGCTGACGCTCCCAGAGCCGCGCCAGATCGGCGTCGGTCACCGACTCACTGCGTGGGCCCACATGCGTCGGCACCGCACCGATCGCGCGCGGCACCGTGGAGGGCGCCGGGACGGGGACCGGCTCAGGCTCCGGACGGCCGCGGGAGCAGGCGGAGCACAACAGGATCGCGGCCACGAGCAGGAGACGTCGCTGCCCGCAGACGCCGATCACCCTTTGACCACTTCCGGACGGAAATACGGCTCGAGGAAGCGCAGCAGATCCTCGACAGTGCGCACCGAACTCTTGAGGCCATCGAGCTCCTGTGCACGCGGCAGACGCGCACCGGCACGATCGGCGATCACGAGCACCGCGTCTTCGAGGTCGAGGTCGACCAAGCCGTACTCACGCTGCAAGTCGTCCGCTGGATTCACGATGTAGTGCGGCTCCTGCACCCCGTGACGCTCGGCCAGATAGCCGTACACCTGCGCCAGCAGAATCTCGGGGAATCGGCCGCGGAACGTATCACGAAACCGCGACAGCCCATCGCGTTCGATGGACTGACGATTGATCCGGGATGCACGCGCGAGCGCGAACAATCCCAGCAGCAACACGACGATGGCAACCGATACGGAAAGACGCACTACGGCAGCGCTCTCTGAGAGTGAAATGGACGGGACCGAGTCAGGCGGAGGCTGCCATAGCCCCCGCGACGCGCCCATCCGGCATTCGTGGACCAGGCGCAACGTCCAGTCCGGACGACTGCGCAAAGAGTACAACGAGAAGGCGATACGCGAAACTGCAGCACGCGGTTCTGAGGGCGCAGCCAAGACATTCTGATCGCTAGAAAATCTTCACACCGCACCCAAGTCGTCCCGCCAGCTCCTATTCGTGAACAGTTTCGTTGACGAACACGCTAAAGCCGAGTTATAATGTCGGCATGGAGGATGTCGTCGGGGCGTTGGGAGGATTTCGGGGAGTCCGGGCCGAGTTGCTGGTGGCGCTCAAAAAAGCGCAACCGCTGACGGCTCAGGAACTTGGCGAGCAGTTCGGCCTCACGGCCAACGCGCTCCGTCGACACCTGAAGGCCCTCGAGGAGGACGGATTGGTGCGCTACCAGCGCGATGTGCGCGGGGTTGGGGCGCCGGTCTACGCCTTTTCGCTCACACCCGCCGGTGAAGCGCTCTTCCCGCGGTCGTACGTGCAGGTGCTCGCCACGGCGCTCGACGCCCTGCGGGCCCAAACGGGCGATCAAGCGGTGGAGGCGGTGCTGGAAGCCGAGTGGCGTCGCCTGGCCGACGAGGCCGGCCCGGTGCTCGAAGCACTCCCGCTCGACGAGCGGGTCCCGCTGGTGGCCGAACTGCTCACCGCCAAGGGCTACATGGCGGAAGCGGTGCGCGTGGAGCTGCCGGTGGCGCAGGAAGCAGGGCATGCGGTGGCGCCGGGTGAATCGGAGGCAACTCCAACCCTCACCCTGCGCATTCATAACTGTGCGGTCCGGGAAATCGCCGAGCGCTTTCCCGAGGCGTGTGCGGTCGAAGCGAAGTTCGTTGAGCGGCTGTTGGGCGTTCCGCTGGTGCGCAGTGCGCATCGGCTGGGCGGCTGCGGCCACTGTGAATATGGCGTGTCAGGTCACCTTGCAACGGTGAAACAGGAGCAGGCATGAGTTCGACCATCGAGCAACTGGTCAATCGTGAGTACCAGTACGGCTTCAGCACGGATATCGAAACCGAAACGCTGCCGCCGGGGCTGACCGAAGACACGGTCCGCTTCATTTCGGCCAAGAAGCAGGAGCCGGAATGGCTGCTCGACTGGCGCCTCAAGGCGTTCCGTCGTTGGCAGACCATGAAGGAGCCGCACTGGGCCAACGTGCAGTATCCGCCCATCGACTACCAGGCGGCGTCGTACTACAGCGCGCCCAAGTCGGTCAAGCCGCTCGCGTCGCTCGAGGATGTCGACCCGGCGCTGCTCGAGACATACAAGAAGCTCGGCATCTCGCTCACCGAGCAGAAGCGCCTCAACAACGTCGCCGTCGACGCGGTGTTCGACTCCGTCTCCGTCGGCACGACGTACAAGGAAGAGCTGGGCAAGCACGGCATCGTGTTCATGTCGTTCGGCGAAGCCGTGCGCGAGCATCCGGAGCTGGTGCAGAAGTACCTCGGCTCCGTCGTGCCCTACAGCGACAACTTCTTTGCCGCACTGAACAGCGCCGTCTTCTCCGATGGCTCGTTCTGCTACATCCCCAAGGGCGTGAAGTGCCCCATGGAGCTGTCCACGTATTTCCGCATCAATGCGGCGGAAACGGGGCAGTTCGAGCGCACGCTTATCGTGGCGGATGAAGGCTCGACCGTCAGCTATCTCGAAGGGTGCACGGCTCCCAAGCGCGACACCAATCAGCTGCACGCCGCCGTCGTCGAAATCGTGGCGCTCGACAACGCCACCGTGAAGTACAGCACCGTCCAGAACTGGTACGCCGGCGACGAGCACGGTGTGGGCGGCATCTACAACTTCGTCACCAAGCGCGCGAAGGCGATGACCAACGCGAAGGTGTCGTGGACGCAGGTGGAAACCGGCTCCTCGATCACGTGGAAGTATCCCAGCGTGATCCTGCAGGGCGACAACAGCGTCGGCGAGTTCTACTCGGTGGCGGTCGCCAGCAAGATGCAGCAGGCCGATACGGGCACGAAGATGATCCACATCGGCCGCAATACGAAGTCCACGATCGTTTCGAAGGGCATCTCCGCGATGAAGGGACAGAACAGCTATCGCGGCAAGGTGCAGATTCTCCCGAAGGCCGAGGGCGCACGCAACTACACGCAGTGCGACTCGATGCTGGTAGGCAATGCCTGTGGCGCCCACACGTTCCCGTATGTCGAAGTGGGGAACAACAGCGCCACGCTCGAACACGAAGCCTCGACGTCGAAGATCGGCGAAGATCAGATCTTCTACCTCAAGGCGCGCGGGCTCGACGCCGAACAGGCGGTGTCGATGATCGTGAGCGGCTTCTGCAAGGAAGTGTTCAAGGAGCTGCCCATGGAGTTTGCGCTCGAAGCGCAGCAGCTGCTCGGCA
This sequence comes from bacterium, assembly GCA_027484025.1. Classification (GTDB taxonomy): domain Bacteria; phylum Gemmatimonadota; class Gemmatimonadetes; order Gemmatimonadales; family Gemmatimonadaceae; genus Gemmatimonas. The sequence goes on along the minus strand of JAIXTI010000045.1, from coordinate 42,409 downwards.
TTACGCTCGAGGGGTCGGTGGGCTGATCGCCCGCGCAATCCTCACGAAGTTTTGAGTTTGCAGTTGATGGTGACGAGGAGTCAGGCGAACTGACAACCGAAACCCTTCACTACGAACGACACACTACTCGCTCAAACACTTTCTCCGTTCACCAGATATATGCTCCAGATCAACGACCTCCACGCGTCCATCGACGGCAAGGCCATTCTCAAGGGGATTTCGCTCACCGTCAACGCGGGCGAAGTACATGCCGTCATGGGACCCAACGGCTCCGGCAAGAGCACGCTGGCGCAGGTCCTTGCCGGTCACCCCGCCTACGAGATCACCGGCGGCGAGGTGCTTTACAACGGTGAGAACCTGCTCGAGATGGATGCCGAAGTGCGCGCACAGAATGGCGTCTTCCTGGCCTTCCAGTATCCCGTCGAAATCCCGGGCGTGACCAACGCGTACTTCCTGCGTGCCGCCTACAACGAAATCCGGAAGTCCAAGGGACTCGACGAAGCCGACCCCATGGAATTCCTCGATCTCGTGGAAGAGAAGCTCAAGCTCGTCGACATGGATCCGAGCATGCTCAACCGCTCGGTCAACGCCGGGTTCTCCGGTGGCGAGAAGAAGCGCAATGAAATTCTGCAGATGGCGGTCCTGCAGCCCATGCTCTCCATCCTCGACGAAACCGACTCGGGGCTCGACATCGACGCGCTGCGCATCGTGGCCGAGGGCGTCAACGCGCTCAAGCGCCCCGACAATGCCGCCATCGTCGTGACGCACTACCAGCGCCTGCTCAACTACATCGTCCCCGACTACGTGCACGTGCTCGCCGGCGGCCGCATCATCAAGAGCGGCGACAAGTCGCTGGCGCTCGAACTCGAAGCGCGTGGTTACGACTGGATTCTGGAGACGGTGGCGTGACCACGGGCCTCCGTTTCGCCGAGCAGGCGGTGACGTCGTCCGTCGCCGATGCGCCGGACGCACTCAAGACGCTGCGCGCCGCGGGGAGCACGTCGTTTCAGGCGCTCGGCTTCCCCACGACCCGCAACGAAGACTGGCATTACACCAGCGTGTCCTCGATCGCGTCGGCGCAGTACACGCCGGCCATCGACCGCGCCGCCGAGTCGCTGAACCCCGAGCTGCTGGCGCCGTTCACGTTCGGTGCCGACTGGCCGCTCGTGGTGTTCGTCAACGGCCGCTTTGCGCCGTCACTCTCCACGCTGCACACGCTGCCCGCGGGCATCCGCGTGCTCGACATGGCGACAGCGTCAGTGCAGGAGCCGGAGCTGCTGAGCAAGTACCTCGGCACGATTGCGCCGGCCACGCGTGACGGCTTCACCGCGCTCAACGCGGCGTTCGCCGGCGAAGGGACGCTCATCCACATCGCCAAGGAAATGGTGATCGAGCATCCCGTGCACATCCTGCACGTCATGGATGAGCGCGGCGCCAACGTCATGAGCCATCCGCGCCACGTCATGGTGGCCGAGCGGCATGCGAAAGCGTCGGTGGTCGAGAGCTACGTGAGCCTTGCCGATGTCCCGTACTTCACGAATGCCGTGGTCGAAGCGTTCGTCGAGGACGGTGCCACGCTGCAGATCATTCGTGTGCAGCGCGAGTCGCGTGCGGCCAACCACGTTGGGACGGTCGAAGCGCATCAGGGGCGCGACAGCCATTTCCTCACCTTCACGTTCCAGACGGGCGCGAGCCTGTCGCGCAGCAACGTGTATACGGTGCTCGACGGGGAAGGCTGCGGCTGCACGATCAACGGGCTGTACATGCTCGACGGCGAACAGCACGGCGATCATCAGACGCGCGTGGAGCACGTGAAGGAAAACTGCTTCAGCCGTGAGGCGTACAAAGGCCTCATCGACGACAGCGCGCACGGTGTGTTCAACGGCAAGGTGTACGTGCACCCCGAAGCGCAGAAGACCGACGGCAAGCAGACCAATCACACACTGCTGCTGTCCGAAAAGGCGCAGATCGACACGAAGCCGCAGCTCGAGATCTTTGCGGATGACGTGAAGTGCACGCACGGCGCCACTGTGGGCCGCATGGACGAGACGTCGCTCTTCTATCTCAAGAGCCGTGGCGTGGGCAAGACGCTCGCCAAGCAGCTCCTCATGTACGCGTTCGCTGCCGATGTGCTGGAAACGATCGACAACCCCCTGATCGTCGAAGCGCTCGAAACGCTGACGGTGGAGCGGTTTACTGGGAGCGCGCACCACTGAGTTGGGAACACCATGACCGACCTCCAAGAGCTCTACCAATCCGTCATTCTCGATCACAACCGCAAGCCGCGCAATTTTGGCGAGCTGGCGGGGGCGAATCGGCAGGCTGACGGCAAGAACCCGCTGTGCGGCGATGAAGTCCATGTGTCGCTCGTGGTCGAGAACGAGGTCATTGCCGACGTGAAGTTCACGGGGCATGGCTGCGCCATCTCCAAGGCGTCGGCCTCGCTCATGACCGCCGCCGTGAAGGGCAAGACGCGCGCGGAAGCGGAAGCGCTGTTCACCCGCTTCCATGCGCTCGTGCTGGGGCAGGACGCCGACGGCGGCAAGGATCTCGGCCAGCTCGTGGTCTTCAGCGGCGTGTCACGCTTCCCCGTCCGGGTCAAGTGTGCCTCGTTGTCGTGGCATACGCTCAAAGCGGCGCTCGACAGCGAGAGCGTCATCGCACCGGTCAGTACCGAGTGAGCCGCGACACGGGATCCACGTCCGCCGGCACCTGGGAACGTGTGGCCCGTGCCGATGAGGTGCCCACCGATTTCCCGCTTGCGGTTACGCTCGTCGACGGCCGTCGCATCTGTCTGGTGCGCATGCACGACGAGGTGTACGCTCTCGAGGACCGCTGTCCGCACCGCGACTTCCCGCTCTCGGGCGGCGACGTCGTGGCCGGCTGTCTCGAGTGCCCGTGGCACGGTGCGCGCTTCGATCTGCGAACGGGACAGTGCACACAGGGACCGGCCGAGGGCGACGCGATCGCGACGTACCCGGTGATGCAGGTGAACGGCGTGGTGTTGGTGGGGCCGGTGACTGCTCCCAACGCTGACACAGCCAACTGATCAGGTAGACGAATCATGCTCAACAGCCTCGCCCCTCGCGCCGATTTCCCGCTGCTCGCGGCCAACCCGGCGCTGCACTATCTCGATTCTGCGGCCACGTCGCAGAAACCGGCGGCCGTGCTCAACGCCATTCGGGATTTCTACGAGACGGCGAACGCCAATCCGCACCGGGGAGCGTATGCGCTGAGCGCCAAAGCGACCGATCTCTACCACGACGCACGCAGCACCATTGCGCGGTTCGTCGGAGCGGCCGACAGCGACTGCGTGCTCTTCACGCGCGGGACCACCGAGGCGATGAATCTCATCGCGTCGAGCTGGGGACGCGCCAACGTGCACGCGGGCGACGAGATCGTCATTACGGCCCTCGAGCATCACGCCAACTTCGTTCCGTGGCAGCAGCTCGCACTCGCGACCGGCGCCACGCTGCGCATTGTCGAGCTGACGGCGCAGCAGACGATCGATCTGGATATGCTGCGTGATGTGGTCAACACGCGCACCAAGCTCGTGGCCATCACGCACGTGTCGAATGCCGTCGGGGCCATCACGCCGCTGGCCGAGGTGGTACATCTCATTCGTGCACGCTCGGCGGCGGTCATCGTGGTGGACGGCGCGCAGGCGGTGCCGCACCTGCCCGTCAACTTCGACGCGCTCGACATCGACTTCTATGCCTTCAGCGGTCACAAGCTGCTGGGCCCCATGGGCATTGGGTGTCTCGTGGGCCGTCGCGCCCTTCTCGAGAAGATGCCACCGTACCAGTTCGGTGGTGACATGATCGAGTGGGTGCACGATTTCGACTGCACGTGGAACGTGTTGCCGCACAAGTTCGAAGCGGGTACGCCCAACGCGGCCGACGCCATCGGGCTCGCGGCGGCCGTACGCTATCTCGAGGGGCTCGGCATGGCCAATGTGCGCGCACACGAAGTCGCACTATTGGAGCAGGCCGAGTCGAAGGTGCGCGCGCTGCCCGGCGTCACGGTGTATGGTCCGCCGCCGTCGCAGCGTAGCGGTGTGCTGAGCTTCTCGCTCGCCGATGTCCACCCGCACGATCTCGCCACCATTCTCGATCAGCATGGCGTGTGCATTCGCGCCGGTCACCACTGCGCGCAGCCGCTCATGCGGCGCCTTGGCGTGAGTGCGACGGCGCGCGCGAGTTTCTACGTGTACAGCGACGGGAGCGACGTGGACGCGCTGGTGGGGGCACTCACCGCCGCACAGCAGATCTTCGCCGCCGTCGATTGAGCGTGTTGCCATGAGCGGCGGGAAGGCCAGCGCGGCCTCGATGGCCGCCATGTATCAGGAGGCGCTGCTCGCGCACCATCGCGCGCCGCACAACCGGCGCGACATGGGCGATGCCACCGCGAGTGCCGCGCACAAGAACCCGGTGTGCGGCGACGAAATTCGCGTCATGGTCCGGCTCGACGGCGACGAACTCGTGGATGTGTCGTTCACGGGGCGGGGCTGTTCGATTGCCACGGCCTCGGCGAGCATGATGACCGATGCCACGGTCGGACACTCCGCGGCGGCGGCACTCGCACTGGTGGATCAGATCGAGCGCATGCTGACCGGCAACGAGGTGACCCTGCCCGCGGCCTTGGAGCCGCTACTCGGCGTCGCGCCCTTCGCCGGCCGACATGGATGCGCGCGCATGCCGTGGGCGGCGCTGCGGGAGGCGCTGGGGCGGTAGTTGGTTACGCTGCGCCTCCGTTTCTGCCGTCTAGAACCCTGCAGTCTGCCACTCTCGGCGCGATGCCGCGGCATCGCGCCGAGACGGCGGACGGCAGCAACACCAGACGGCGGGCGCGCAGGCTCACAATCGCCGGGCTATCTCTGCGCTCCGTCGCCCTGCGACACCGACACCACGCGCTGGCCGATGGCGTTGCCGTGGGCCTTGCCGCCGCTGATGTCGCTCGGGTAGTGAATCCCGCCATACAGACGTGAGATGCCCGCTTCGTTGGCCCACTGCGTGAACTGGGCGCTCTGCGCCGGGAAGATGGAGCTGAGCACGGTGGCCGCGGCCGCCGAGAACGTGCTATGTCCCGACGGATACGCTGGGAAATTGGGAAGCCCAATGACCGTCTTGATGGACGGATCGAGCTGCGCCGGCCGCGGGTTGTAGTACTTGAACTTGGTGTCCCAGCAGGCCACGCCGGCGTCGTGCATGGCCATGTTGAGCAGTGCCAATGTCCGCGCCGCACGCACTTCACTCTGCCGCGCTTCCGCGATGAACTCGGCGGCGATGTCGTTCCAGTGGCCCGGCGGCGTGTACGTGCCCGCACCGTCGTTCCACTTGTACGCGATCGCCATCTGCTCGCGTGTGAGGTTCTGCACGGCGCGCTTGACCGTGGCGAGTTCCTCCTGCATTTGCGCAGAACTGGTGCTCGGCGGCGGCGGCGGCGTGAGCGCTTCCTGCTGCGCCGGTGTCAGCGTCCACGCGGCCACGCGGCCGAAGTTGGGGAGCATGGGCGGACGCTTGGGCGACTCCTGACTCTCCCACGCGATCTCCCCCTGAGCGCGGACGGCGTTGGCCATTCCCTGCCAGAGGGCCGTGCTGCCGGCGGCACTGCGAATGCCGTCGTTGGCCGCCCGCGCGAGCACCACGGCGGCGACGGCCTTCCCGAGGGCGAGCCCCGCCGCAATGTCACTCGCGGTAGCGCGACCGCTCAACAGCGCCGCTTCGCGCTGCTCGGCGGCACGTCGCGTGATCTCCTCGACGGCACCCGGAAAGAGATTCTTGAGCATCTCAGCGGTGACGCCGGAGAGCACGGCTTCTTCGGACGGATAAGACGGCAGTTCGGTGGGCGCCACCGTCGTGCGCACGGCGCCATCGGTAATCGCTGGCGCGGGGCGGTTGTAGCGGTACTTCCAGAACCACGCGGCCTTGAGCGCCTCGTATTGAGCCACGGCGACATACGCGTACGAGCGCGCGGCGTACGGTGGGTTGGCAAATGGATAGGCGGGATCGGCGAACGGATTCTCGGGGTCGGGCACCGGATACGTACCATCGGCCTTGGGTGCCGGCGGCAGGTTGAAGCGGGCGACGAGTGCGCGCATGACTTCGTTCCAGCGCAGCACGCCGCCGGCGCTCCAATATGTCGTGGCGGCGCGCTGCGCATTCGTCATGTTCGACTGCGCACTCTTCATGGCCGCGAGTTCGGCGCGATACGCGTCGCTCGTGACGGCCGCTGGCGCGGGCACCGCTATCTGGTCGGCACTGGTAAGCACCAGCATACGCCACGTACCCGCCGTCGCATCGGTGCTGGCGGGCGACAGCAGGGGCAGCGCTTCGGTGGGCTGCACGGTACGATCGCAACTCATCTGCGTGGTGACGGCAGCGGCGACCAACAAGACGCGCGCGCGACGGAACGACACGACTCCAACGAATGAACGGGTAATCCAGTGCGTCTGCATGAGCATCAACGACGAAGCAGGTACGTCACGCCGCCGGTGACCATCGTGGACTTGCCCACGTTGCGTCCGGCGAGTGTGGTCATGGCGCCACCGTTCAGAATGAGCGGGAGCGACGACATCGTGTACATCACGTGCGCCTGCACGCGCGAAAAGTTCATGCGGTTCGAGATGAACGGCATGTCCTGTCGGCGAATATCGCCACCGCCCAGTGTGCGTTGCTGCACGAAGGCGAGCGGAATGCACCAGCGCGCGTCCTGATAGCCAACCGCAAACATCGCGTCGCGCACGTCGGGCATGGCCACCTGATTGCTCGACACGAGCGTGCCGTTGGTGAAATACGCGGGACGATCGAGCGAGACGTTGCTGCGCCACTGATAGCCCGCCGAAACATCAGCAAAAAAGTTGCTGCGGTCCTGCAGATGCAGTGCACCGCGAGCCCGCGCATGGCGCGCCCCCAATCCAATGGACATGGGGAGGAAGTCGGGCGTGTAGCGGGTGGTGGGGATCCCGCCACCGACGAGCGCCGTGGCGCGCAGGGTGGTACGCGGCGTGGGCGTTACGCTGAACAGACGGGCCTTGATGCCGGCGGTGAGGTCCTGCATCCCCTGCATGCCGCTCAGGACTCCTGCGCTCGCGCCGGTACTGATGTACGGCAGCGTCGCGAAAAGACTGACGCGACGGTGCACCCCGACGCCCAGGCTGAGCATCGCGCTCTGCGTGGTCACCGTGCCCACGTTCTCGTTGGTGCGGCGGAGTCCGCCTTCCCAATACTCGTTCCACGATTCGCTGGCGTAATCGACGCTCAGCCGGATCTGCCGCGGTCGGACCATGAGTCCGTCGTCGAGCGTCTGTGCGGCGACGGGGGCGGAAGATGCCAGCGCGAAAGCGCTCGCCATTGCCACCAAAGCACGGCAGCGGGGCGAAAGGCGCGGGGGGCGTATCATAGACTGCGGGGAAACGGTGGGGAGCCGCCGGAGGGACGAACCGTCGCGGACGGGAGGCCGGCCAATGCTGTGAGCGCGACGTTCCGGCTGTTTCGCGCCTGTTACATCACTTGGAGGAGCCTAGGCAGGTGTCACCGGCGTCCGCAAGTGCCGTAGGCCGCCAAGGCGTTCCCCACGGCGCGCTCGGTGGGGTCGGACGGCGAATTGGTCACCCGGACCCGCCCCGAGGCCTGCTCGCGGACCGCGAGGGCGCTCGACCCCCCGCCGTCGAGGTTCATGGCCTCGGTGGCGCCAAGGGCACGCAGCAGGTCGGCGGTTTGCCGCAGGCTGGTGCCCATGGTGACCCCGGGGCGGCGGCCGTCGATGACCACCCACCACATCGTACCGCGCTGCCGGTTGAAGCCCAGTGCCGACCGCGGATTGAGCCCCCGGAAGCCGGCGTTTCCTTCGGTCTCGACATCGTTTACCACCATGCTGTCCACGAGCAGCAGCGGGCGTCCGCCAACCGCCTGCGTCACCCGCGTGCGTTGCCGTTCCACGCCAGTGCCACTCACGGCAAGGTCGATGCGCACGGTGTCGCCTTCGCGCAGCTGCGCCACCAGCGCCCGATCGGCGGTGCTGTAGTGCAGCAGCAGCGTGTCACCGACGGCGATCGTATCGCCGGGCTGCGCGGTGCGCACCACGGCGCGCGTGGCGAACGTGGGACCGGTACCGCCCGTGGCGCGCTGTCGCGGCGTTGCGGGCAGTGCCACCAGCTTGACGAGCCGCTTGCGCACCAGCGTATCGAGCGGCGCGCCCCAGCGACCGTCGACAACGCCGGTCGTGCGCGCGGCAGGACGATTCCACGCCCCCAGGGCAAGGGTACCGGCGCGACCCTGCAGTGTGCCGGTGGTGCGCAGCGTGTCGAAGCCCATGGCGCCGCGATCGCCCACCCAGAACACCGGCTTCACATCGGGGCCCGTGATGACCGTGCCGTCTTCGATGTGCGCGTTGGTGAGGACGCCGGGAGGCGCGAAGAGAAAGAAGTCGGCGTTGATGGCGGCCAGCGGCGCACGTGCCGCGGGGAGCGACGCGAGCAGCGCGCTGGTGGTCGTGCGCCCGACCGACGTTGGGCCACCCTTCACGGCCTGCACCTGCACGCAGCGCGTGGGGATTTCGAGCACGTACGCCCGCCACGGCGCCGTCGTGTTGACGAGGGTATGCAACTGCATGCCATCGGACAGCGGCTCACTGCGTACGCTGTCCGCCACACCGGCCGGCAGGACCAGCGCGACCGGACGCGGCGCACTCGCGCGCGACGCGAAGGGGCCGATGCACGCCGACATGGTGAGCCCGGCGAGTGTCGCAACGGCGGTGCCACGCAGGCGATTGGGTTGGGTACGGTTCATACGCGCTGAGTGTCCCGCCGGAAGAGCAACATGGCCAGCCCGCCGAAGATGCATGCCCAACAGACGACGCTCAGCACCGCCGCACTCGTGAGCTGGCCGGTGAGTGGTGCGCGTGCGAGTTCGCCAATGCCGTACATGGGAGTGAAACGCGCGACGGTCTGAATGCCGGTTGGCAGGAGCGCGACGGGGACGAAGATCCCGCCGAACATCGCCATGATGGCCATCGCGGGCCCCGCAAACTGCATGACGTTCTCCGACGGCACGAGCAATCCCATGAACAACCCGAACGCGGCGAAGACGCACGAACTCAGCCACGCGGCGAGTCCCGAGAGCAGCCACTGTGATGGCGTGAGATGCACGCCGGCCACGGCGCCCACCGTGTACGTGGAGCAGATGGCGGCGAGGCCCAGCATCATGGCGGTGAGCACTTTCATGCTCACGTATGCCAGCGGCGACAACGGGGTGAGTCGCAGTTGGCGGCTCCAGCCGAGACTGCGTTCCACCGCCACGGCGGCGCCGCCGCTGGTGCATCCGACCATGGCCCCGTACACCGCCATGCTCACCATGACCATGGCGAGCATGGGCGCCCCAGGGCGACGCGCGGCATTGCCGGCCATGCCGAAGAGATAGAAAAACACACCGGGAAAGACGACGATGAACATCAGCGTGCGGCGGTTGCGCAGCACGCGACGCAGCTCGAGCAGCACCGCCGTCATGTTGAACCCGCCCAGCGGCGGCGCGTGACGTTCCTGCGCGAGGGGCGTGGGGATACTCGGATTGATCGTGGTCATGCCGCGTCTCCACTGGTGAGCGCCACGAAGGCGGCTTCGAGATTCTGCGTCGTGATTTCGAGATCGCGCGCGGCCGTGTTGGTCAGCAGCCAGCGGGCGACGATATCCGAATCGGTGCACTGCAACAGCAGCATGTCGCCGCGCTGTTCGGCGTGCGTCACCCCCGGGAGCGCGCGCAGTTGCGCCAGATCGGCGTCGGGGAGCGATGCGCGAATGGCGCGCCCACTCGACAGCGCCTTGATCTGCGCCGTCGTCCCGTCGGCCACGATTTCGCCCTGGCGGATAAGCACGATGCGATCGGCATACGCATCGGCTTCGTCGAGATAGTGCGTGGCGAAAAGAATCGTACGGCCGCGCTGCGCATCGGCGCGAATGGCCGCCCAAAAATCGCGACGTCCCTCGACGTCCATGCCGGTCGTCGGCTCGTCGAGCACGAGCAACCGCGGGTCGGATAGCAGCGCCATCGCAAAGCGTAGCCGTTGCTGCTCGCCGCCGGAACACTTCCCCACCAGCCGGTCGGCAATGTGGGTGATACCGGCCCGCTGCATCACTTCTGCCGCTGGCCGCGCCGTCGCGAACAGCGACGCGGTATAGCGCACCGTTTCGCTCACGGTAAAGTCTTTGAGCAGCCCGCCACTCTGCATCACGGCGGCCACATCGCCGCGCGCGATCGCCTCGGCCGGCGTGACGCCATACACCTGCACGCTCCCCGTGTCGGGGCGGGCCAGGCCGAGGATCATGTCGATGGTGGTCGTCTTGCCGGCGCCGTTGGGGCCGAGGAAGGCGACGACTTCGCCGGGCGCGATCTGGAGCGACAGCTCCCGGACGGCCGTGACCGCGCCATAGCGCTTCGTCAGTTGCTGCAGATCGATAGCGAGCACGGAGTCCCGGTGGGTGACGTGGGGGCGAGTGGGAAAGATAGTGGAGATCAGGGCCCATACGGACGGGCGGGGTTGGCCGTTTCTCCGCTCCGCGTACTTTCCGTGATGCCCCATTTTGTCTCCCGCCTCCACGCGCGCCTTCAGCAGTGGGCCGACGCCGGTTGGTCAGACCGCGTGGTCTTTGGGTGGGGGTTGCTGCAGGGCGTGGTTTTCCCCGGGGTGGCCGACCTGTTCTTTTTGCCGCTCGCACTGGCGCGTCCCGAACGCGCGTACCGGCTGGCGCTGGTCGCGACGGCCGGGACCGTCGTCGGGAGCGTGGTGCTCTACTGGGCCGGCGCCGAGGCATTGGCGTTGCTCGAGGGACCGCTGTCGCGCATCACCAACGTGTCACCAGCGGCCCTCGACACCTATCGCGCGCGATTGGCCGAGTGGGGCGGCTGGATGATCTTCGCCAGCACCATGAGTCCCCTGTCCACCAAACTCACGAGCATTGCCTCGGGGGCGGCGGGCGTTCCCTTCCCCGCCTTTTTCCTCGCCCTGCTTGCGGGGCGACTCACGCGCACCATGGTGTTCGCCTGGCTCGTGCGCCATGGTGGCGCGGCGGCCGTGGCGCGCTGGATGGGCAAGGGCGCACCGGTCCGCTGACCGACTACACTTCAGCATGACTTTTCCGGCTGCCGATCTGCACGGCATTCTCGATTTCATTCGCGCCGCGGAGGCGTTGAAGCACACGACGCGCATCGCGTGGACCTCCACCGGTCAGCAGGAGAGTGTCGCGTCGCACACGTGGCGTCTGTGTTTGCTGGCCATGGTCGTCGCGCCGCGCTTTCCCGGCGTTGATGTGGGCAAGCTGCTCCGCATCTGCATCGTGCACGACCTGGGCGAGGCGATCAACGGCGACATCTCCGCCAAGCTGCAGGCCGACATGCCCGACAAGTCGGTGCAGGAACGTCGTGATCTGCTGCAGCTCACGACGCCGCTGCCGTCGTCGGTGCGCGACGAAATCGTGGCCTTGTGGGATGAATACGAGCAGGCCGCGTCTCTCGAGGCGCGCATTGCCAAGGGGCTCGACAAGCTCGAGACCATTCTGCAGCACAATCAGGGCGCGATGCCCGACGACTTCGACTTCCGTTTCAACCTCGAGTACGGCGCGAAGTATACGAAGGACGATCCGGTGCTGCGTACCATTCGCGCCGTGCTCGACGAAGAAACGGAGCGTCGGGCGCGTGCGCAGGAATCACGCGCGATGCCGCCGGCTTCGTGACGGCGTTCGGTTTTCGTCACAGCCACGCGAACGGCAACGCGCGGCTCGGCTGGTTCACGACCCCGCACGGTACCATCGAGACGCCGGCGTTCATGCCGGTGGGCACGCATGCATCGGTACGCGGACTCTCCATGCAGGAAATTCGCGCGGCTGGCGCGCAGATGATTCTGGCCAACGCGTACCATCTGTACCTGCGGCCGGGCGACGAGATGGTGCGCGCCTTCGGCGGCGTACACGCCTTCGCCCGCTGGGATGGCCCCATGCTCACGGACAGCGGCGGCTATCAGGTGTTTTCGCTTGCCCGCTATCGCCAGGTGAACGAAGCCGGTGTGGAGTTCCGCAACAAACTCGACGGCTCGCTACACCAGTACACGCCCGAGAAGGTGATGCAGATCGAGCGCAACATCGGCGCCGACGTCATCATGCAACTCGACGAACTCATCGAAGGCGGCTCCGCGCACCGCGCCTCATATCTCGCGATGCAGCGCAGCCTGCGCTGGCTGGAGCGGTGCCGGGTGGAGTTCGAGCGTCTCTCGCGTGAGGGGCGCGCGCCCGTCACGGGGCTGGTGGTGCCCGAGGGCGCACCGCCGCTGTTCACGAGTGACGTGGAACGCGACGTTGTGGCACCGCCGCAAGCGCTCTTTCCCATTGTGCAGGGCGGCACCTACGCCGACCTGCGTACGGCGTCCATCGAGGGCATTCTGAACAGCGGCGACTGGGAAGGGATCGCCGTAGGCGGCCTGTCGGTGGGTGAAGCGAAGCAGGCGATGTACGACACGTTCGACACGTGCGCACCGTTGCTCCCGGTGAACAAGCCACGCTATCTCATGGGCGTCGGTTTCCCCGACGATCTGCTCGAAGCCGTCTCGCGCGGTATGGATCTCTTCGACTGCGTCGCGCCCACGCGCATGGGCCGCCACGGCACCGTGTTCACGCGCGACGGCAAAGTGCAGATCCAGAAGAGCAGCAACCGCACCGACCGCCGTCCGCTCACCGACGAGTGCGCATGCCCCGCGTGCACGCAGTACGACCGCGCGTATCTGCGGCATCTCATGGTCACCGAGGAGCCCCTGGGGCCGCGGCTTCTGGCGCTCCATAACCTGACCTTTCTCATGGCGCTCATGAACTCGGCGCGCGAGCACCTCTTGCTCGGCGATTTCGCGTCGTGGAGTGCGTCGTGGTTGGCGCGATATCGCGCTAAAGGACAGCGGTAACTGCAACTGCGGTTCGGGTTTGGAAATGCTACTGCGGTTGATGGACTGCCACTGCGGTTCTGGACTGCACCTGCGGTTAGGGAGCACGGCGGATTGGGGTCGCTGTGGAAAATGCCGACCGGCGTTGCCGGATCGGCACTCCTTTGGTGGTTGACCTTACCGCAACTGCAGTGGCAGTCATATCAACCACCAAAACCGCGCCCGTGAGGCGAAGCCCACGGGCGCTACCGATTACACCCGAACCGCCGTGTTCCCCAACTGCAGGTGCAGTCCAGAACCGCAGGGGCAGTCCATCAACTGCGGTGGCAGTTCCAAACCCGAACCGCAGTTGCAGTCCCGCAGTAGGGGGCGCGTAAGATTGGCCCAACCCCCGAATAAACGATGACACGCGTGTAGACCGAAGCGCGTATCGTCGGCGGATGACTGATCATCACAAACTGAAAGTGTGGCAATCGGCGCAGTTGATCTCCGAAATCATCTGGCGCGAGACGCTCTCGTGTACCGCTGGGCTGTCCGTGCATACCGTGCGGCAAATCCGTGCGTCCGCCGAATCGATTGCCGCGAATATCGCCGAGGGCAATCGGCGGACGCCCAAAGAGTTCCGCCGCTATCTCAGCATCGCGCTCGGCAGCGCCAACGAAACCGACAGCCACCTGGTCACCCTCATGAACCGCGGGCTCTTCGACATACGCATCGCGCTTCAGTTGCGCGATGACTTGGCGACGGTGCAGCGAATGATTCTCGCCCTACAGAAGACACTGCGGTAACGGCTACTGCGGTTCGGGTTTGGAACCGCCACTGCGGTGGATGGACTGCCACTGCAGTTCTGGACGGCACCTGCAGTTGAGGAACACGGCGGTTTCGGGTCGCTACGGAAAGTGCCGACCGGCGTTGCCGGATCGGCACTCCTTTGGTGGTTGACCTTACCGCAACTGCAGTGGCGGTCATATCAACCACCAAAACCGCGCCCGTGAGGCGAAGCCCACGGGCGCTTCCGCTCAAACCCAAACCGCCGTGTTCCCTAACCGCAGGGGCAGTCCAGAACCGCAGGGGCAGTCCAGACACTGCAGTAGCAGTTCAAACCCGAACCGCAGTAGCAGTCCCGCCGTTCAAGCCAAGCGCGCCCAGAGCGCCGCCGCCAAGCACGCCCCGATGATTGGGCCGAGCACAGGAATCCACGCGTAGCCCCAGTCGCTCCCCCCTTTGCCAGCAATGGGCAACAGCGCGTGCGCAATCCGCGGCCCCAGATCCCGCGCGGGGTTGATGGCGTATCCAGTCGGTCCGCCGAGTGACAGGCCGATGCCCCACACCAGACAGCCCACCAAGAATGAGCCGACGTTCGTGGCGGGGGTGTCACCGAGGACGCCGCGTGCGCCGATGGCGCCGGCGACGATCACGAGCACCGCAGTTCCGATCACTTCAGCGAGAAGATTGGGAAGCGTCGACCGAACCGCCGGCGCGTTGCAATAGCACGCGAGAATCAGCCCCTGGTCCGTCGTGCGCGTCCAGTGCGGCAGATAGTGCAACCACACCAGCGTTGCCCCGAGTATCGCCCCGAGCATTTGCGCGCCCACGTGGGCGAGCCCGGTGGCGAGGGGGTAGACGCCCATGACGATATTCGCGATCGACACCGCCGGGTTGAGTTCTCCAGGGGCGCCGAGCGCCACCGCCACCATGCCGCCGGACATCACGGCGAACGCCCATCCCGCGGTAATCACGATCCACCCGCCACCGTGTCCCTTGGTATCGGTGAGCAACACGTTGGCGACGACGCCGTTGCCAAGAAGCAGCAGGACGATCGTGCCCAGGAATTCACCGACGACAGTCGACGGCATGGCGGGGGGAGTCAGGGTGGGGACACACGGTGGGAGCAACCATGACGCGGCTGCGACAGACATTGTAGGTCGCGGCGCCCGGTCGCGCGAGACAGCGAGTGTCACGACTCGCCCCGCCCGCGCCGGTGGCCGGGGCCCGCGCACGTTTGCCCTGCTGCCGTACACGCCGCATAATCGGGGATGACCTTTCCCCGTGTCCGCGTCCGCACGCTGGCGACCGCACTCCTCATCGCGGCGACCGCCGGCGCCCTGCTCCCTTCGGCCGCACGTGCGCAGGTGCGCACCGCCGATCCCGCCGTGCGTGGCGTGCCGCTTACCGCGTTCCCGCGCCTCGTCAAACTCACGAAGCACGTGTACGGCTACGAGGAAATCCGCCAACCCGGGTTCACCACGGTCAGCCTCATCGTGCTCGGCAAAGACGGTGTGCTGATTGCCGATGCACAAGGTTCAGCGGCCGCGACGCAGACGATGCTCGATCGCATCCGCACCATTACGCCACTGCCCATCAAGTGGTACGTCGTCGGAAGCGACCACGGTGATCACACCGCTGGCAACAACGTGTTGCCCACGGGACTCACGTGGGTCGTGCACCCCACATCACTCGCGCAACTCAAGCGCGACTCCGCCGCCGCCACCGCGGGCCGTGCGGTGATCGTACCACCCACCGCGATGACCGGCACCGAGCAGACCATCGACCTCGGCACCACACAGGTGGTCGTGCGCTTCATGGGACGCGCCCACACCGGCGGTGACCTGATGGTGCACCTCCCCAAGGAACAGATCCTGTTCATGAGCGAGGCGTATCTCAATCGCGTCTTTCCGGCCATGCGCTCGGCCTATCCCACCGAATGGGCGCGCACGATCGACGCCGCGCTCCTACTGCCACGCGTGAAGCGCTACGTGCCGGGACACGGCTTCATCGAAAAGGACAAGCGCTCACGCGAAGAACTCGTGACGTTCCGCGACGCCATTACGTCGGTCATCGCCGAAGTGAAGCGCCTTCGCGCGCTCGGGCTTTCGCAAGACGACGCCGCCAAGCGCGCGAACTGGGGCGACGTCGGCACGTGGTTCCTCGCGGATCAACAAGGCCCCATCGCGGTACGGCGCGTGTGGGCGGAACTCGACGGCACCCTGAAGTAACACCCCTGCGCCCCTGCCGTCTAAAACCCTGCGGTCTGCCGCCTCGGCGCGATGCCACGGCGTCGCGCCGAGACGGCGGACGGCAGAAACTACAGGTGGCAGGAACGGGGGAACTGCAGTTAGCGATTCCGCCCCTGCTGCAACAGCGCGCTCGCCCCGCCCGCCAAGCCGCCCGCTTGCAAGGCCGGCAGCAACAGCGTCGCCAGCAGCACGCCCCACCCGGGAATGCTGAAGTTGCCGCCGAGCATGGGCGCGAAACCCAATACGTTTCCACCGCGGAGCGCGATCGTGGCCAGCAACAGCGCACACGCCAACGCCGCCGCGCCGAAGCCGATCGTGAATGCGCCTTTGCGACGGAGTGCCGCGCCAATGAGCACGCCACCTATGGCGGCGCCCCACACGCCGCCGAGTGCCTGCGCCGCGACCTGCAGGACGAGCGCCGTGATGAACAACGGAGTCTTGGACATCGCGCGCCTCAGCGGGTGAGTGTAAGCGTCGCGCGCGTGTCGCGCGCCGGAAGATCTGCCGCCGTGCGCGGCGTGCGCACGCTGTCGAGCTGCCCGTTGGTCCACATCGCGAAGCGATCGAGATAGCGCGGGCTCGCCGGATTCCCGCTCTGTCCGCCGGGATACACGGCGCGAATGCGCGGCTGCGCGTCGAGCTCCACCACCATGCGCCAGCTTGCGCCGAAGTTGGCATACTGCGAGCCGACCGACGGGTTGAGTGTGCCGCGGCCGCCGTCAATTGGCGTGGGCGGCGCACTGAAACCCGGCAACCGCAACACATGACGCGGCTGCGCCGGCGAAACCGTCCCCCACGTCCACGGCGTGGTCGACGGATCGCCGTACTGCTTCACCAACCCGTCATATGCAGCCACCAGCGCGCGCGACAGCAACGCGTCACGATCTTCCACGACCGCGGCGGTGCGGCGGTCGTCCCACCACCGGCTCGTGGAATCGGCGATCAACTGCAACAATCGCGATTCCGACGGGCGCACTTCGGGCGCGTCCTTCCCCTTGGGAATGAACTCGTCCCAGAGCAAACCGCTCAACTGACCAACCGCATTTTCAAACAGTCGCGCGCCGGTGTTGTCTCGCGTGTACCGACGATCCCACGCACCGAGCACCTTGAGCGCCGACGCCAACGCGCGCGACGTATCGCCCTTCGCTACCCGCGCTGTCGCTGCCGCCACGAAGGCCGGCGCCAATCGGTCGGCGCGTACGCTGCCGGGATTGGTGTGGAACGCGCGCATCTTGTCGGGCGTCATGCTGCTGTCGGCGCGCAGCAGGCGGTTGATCTGCAACGCGCGCCAGATTTCGTAGTGCGGGTCGGTACCCAGATACAACGAGTCGAGCTGCGGATCGATGGGCTCCTGGTTGGCCGACGCGAGATACCCTTGGGCCGGGCGCACACTCTGCGGGTACTGCGCCAGACTGCGGAACCCGACCCAGTCGTTGGCGCGGGTATTCCCTTCGAGAATTTCCGTCCCGCGGCCGCGCCGTGCGCGAATGGGATGCAACCCCGTGCTGCGAATGGCAATCGTGCCGGCCGTATCGGCCACGATCATGTTCTGCGACGGCGCGCGATAATACGCCGCCAGCGAATCGAGAAACGCTTCGGCGGTGGTCGCATGCAGGCCCTGGTAGAAGCCCAGCAGTTCGTTGCCCGCCTCCAGCACCGTCCACCGCATGGAAAGCCACTCGCGCCCCTGCTTGTTCATGGGGCCGCGATGCGTGTAGTACACCGTGTCGGTCGCAATGAGACGGCCGCTCTTGTCGCGGTACTGCTCCACGCGCGACTCCAGCGGCTGCTGCGCACCATCCAGTTCGTAGCTCGTTGGACGCGCCGCATCGTTCACCGTCTCGCGCCAGAAGTCCATCACGTCGGCGCCGGTGTTGGTGAAGCTCCACGCGAACGCACGCGTGTACCCGATCGTCACGCCGGGGAGGCCGGGAATCGTCACGCCACCCACATCCATCACGCCGGGCACCACCAGATGCACTTCGAACCAGATGCTCGGCAACGTCAATTCCAAATGCGGATCACCGGCCAGCAGCGCCTTGCCACTCGCACTGCGCGACGGTGACACCGCCCAGTTGTTCGACGCGAACGCCAGCTCCTGCTGCATGGCCGCGCGATCGCTACTGGGTAACGAGGCATCCCGCGACCACAGGAGTGGCCCGGCGTTGCTGCCTAGCGACGCGACCATGCGCATGGCCGCACTGTCGGGCGCGCCGGGCGCAGGGAGCGACACCAACGCTTCACGCGGAGCCGAACGCGGCGCCGGCTGAATGGGCTCCTGAACCGGTGACGAGCTATCCCAGAACGCGCGCGCGGCGCTGTCGCCCACCAGTGAACGCGCCGTGAGCAAGTCGAGCTCGAGCGGCGAATGCGCGAGCGTGTACCCCATGCGGTTCAGCAGATGCATGGAGTGAATGGGCAACCATTCGCGCGGCGTCTTCTGCAGCAGCTTGTACTCCATGGGGAGTTGCGCCGTGGAGAGCGACGTGCGATACGCGTTGATGCCGTCGGCATACGCGCGCAGAATCTTGTAGAGCGTGCCCGTCGTATCCATGTCGCGCATGCGCAGCTCGGCCGCGCGCGGCATGCCCAATCGGCGCGTCTCCTGGTCGGCCGGCAGCGCCACGTCGTTCACGAGTTCGGTGAGCGTGCCTTCGCCGGCGCGCGACTGCAGCTCGAGCTGGAAAAGCCGGTCACGCGCGACGACGTAGCCGAGGGCCCGCACGGCATCGAGATCGGTCTTCGCGAAGATGTGCGGCACACTGCGCGCGTCGTAGCGGATGTCGACGTTGTCGCCGAGCGCCGCGATCCTGGCGGTGGCAGTCTCCGGCAGATCATCGGCGGCATTGATCCACAGGCCAACCGATGGAGAGAGCAGCGCGCCAAGCGGCGGGACCTCACCGACACCGCGCGCGCCAAGCCAGGTGGCGCCAAGGCCGGCGGCCAGCGACAGCACCGCTAGCGGAGTGATACGAGCCATGGGAATTCCGGGGGAGAAAAGGAAGCCGAAGGATCCCCATGCGGCGCCCGGTGTGCAAGTTCCGGCGGGGGCGGCGTCCTAATGGGTGACTGAGTCGAGACACCCGGGTCGCCTGTACGCCCCACCATTTCCCCATCATGGACTATCTCGAACGATTATTCCGCGAGTATCACGGGCCCGTCGTGCGTTATCTGACGCGACGACTGGGTGACCGTGATCTCGCCGAGGAGCTGGCGCAGGAGACGTTCGTGCGCGCCATGCGGCACGGCCCCGTACAGCGGGAACGGGCCTGGCTCTTTGCCGTCGCCACGAACCTGGTGCGCGACGAAGCGCGCCGCGATTCCCGGGAGCGCAAGCGCCTGTCGCTGCTCTCCAGCGAGGCGACCGTCGCCGGCCCGCAGGAGCCCGAGGCGTTCAGCGCCGAACGGTTGGCTGATGAGCTCCGGGAACGGGCGCTGGCCCGTGAAGCGGTCGATGCGCTCGCCGAGCGTGACCGCATGGCGCTGCTGCTCCGGGAAGAAGGGCTGGACTATCAGGAAATCGCTGCGGCCCTGGGGCTGAGCGTGGGGAGCGTCGGGACGACGCTGTCACGCGCCCGTCGCCGCCTGGTGGATGTCTACGAATCACTGCAGCGGGCCCGTACGG
Source organism: bacterium (assembly GCA_027484025.1). Lineage (GTDB taxonomy): Bacteria > Gemmatimonadota > Gemmatimonadetes > Gemmatimonadales > Gemmatimonadaceae > Gemmatimonas. The sequence goes on along the minus strand of JAIXTI010000045.1, from coordinate 22,849 downwards.
GCGATCGCACAGCCAAGGAGGGGTCGGGTGTTGCCTAACGATTTTGTGGTCTCTCAGGAGCGTTTGGAGCCGCTCTTCGACGCTGCCGGGCACGTGGACGAAGGCACAGTGCACACGTGGCTCGACGGGGCGTTCGATGCGGACGCCGCCGACCGGGTGGCGCGCCATGTGGCCGGCTGCGACCGCTGCGGCGCGCTGGTCGCCGAAGCGCGCGGGCTGGTGGCGGCGAGCAGCCGCATCCTGGGCGGGCTCGATACCGTGCCGGCCGGTGTGGTGCCGGCGATCGACGCGGCCTTTACCGCAGCGCGGATGGCGTCGCCGTCGGCACGTGCTCCGTGGCACCGCTCATGGGTGCTGCGTGCGGCGGCGGCGCTGTTTGTGGTCGTGGGCGGCTCGGTGGTCCTGCGGGACCGGTCATCCGGTCGTGTACCACCGGCCACTGTCGGTGTTCTTGCCGAAACCGTTGCCGTCGCTTCAGCACCGGCCGCACCGGCCGCACCGGCAGCTCCTGCACGGACAGCACCCGCAACGGCCACAGGACCAGCCGTACCCGCGCCGGCTGCCGCACCTGAAGTACCCGTAACAGCGGCGGCACCAGCGGCATCCGCAGCACGCTCAGCGGCAAAGGCGGTGGCGTCGCCGGCCCCCACGCAGGTCGCCGATGCCGTACCGGCCGCGCCGGCCCCGCTCAGCGCACCCGTTGCGGCCGCAGTCATGCAGCCGGTGGCCGACGTCGCCTCTCGAGAGGCGGAAGCGGCCCCGCGCACCGTCGTGGTCACCGGCATCGTGCGCGAAGCCGGCACCCAGCAGCCGCTCGCCAACACCAACGTCATGGTGTCGCGCGACGGCGTCTTCAGCACCATGGTTTCCGGCGCGCAAACGTCGACGACGGGGGCATTCACCATCACGCTCCCTGCGGTCTCCGGCCGCTCGCTGTATCTGCAGGTGCGTCGCATCGGGTACAACCCGTACCGGCAAACGCTCGCGGTGCGCGGCGATACCGTCACGGTCGACGTCGCGCTGACGGCGTCGCTCATGGCTCTACAGTCGATCGTCTTGGCGAGCGACGCCACCCAGCCCCCGCGGCGCGTGCTGGGTATCGCCGGCGGCAAAGCGATGGCGGCTCCCAGCGCATCGCCCGCTGCCAACGTCACCCGCTTCGCGCCAGCCGGCGAAATGCCGCCGCGCGGCGTGCGCCCCATGAGCCGAGAGCAGTATGATCGCATCGAGGACAATCCATTCCTCGGCGTGCGCAACAACCCGCTGAGCACCTTCTCCATCGATGTCGATCGTGCGTCGTACACCAACGTGCGCCGCTTTCTCACCAGCGGGCAGCGTCCACCCAAAGACGCCGTGCGCATCGAGGAATTCATCAACTACTTCCCGTACACGTTGCCCGCACCGCGCGGCAACGATCCGGTATCCATCAGCAGCGAGGTGATTGCCGCCCCGTGGCAGCCCAAGCATCAGCTGGTCCGCGTGGCGCTGCAGGCCACGCGCGTCGAAACGGCCAATCTGCCGCCCAACAATCTGGTATTCCTCATCGACGTGTCGGGGTCGATGAACGACTGGAACAAGCTGCCGCTGGTGAAGCAGGCGCTGCGCCTGCTCGTCGATCAGCTGCGGCCGCAGGATCGCGTGGCCATCGTGGCGTACGCCGGGGCCGCGGGGCTCGTCCTGCCCAGCACCAGCGGCGATGAAAAGGTGCGCATTCTCGAGGCGCTCGACCGGCTCAAAGCCGGCGGCTCCACGGCCGGCGGCGCCGGTATCGAGCTCGCCTATCGCACGGCGCGTGAACACTTCCTCGACAAGGGCAACAACCGGGTGATTCTCGCGACCGACGGGGATTTCAACGTCGGCCCCAGCAGCGATGGCGAACTCGAACGCCTGGTGGAGATGCGCCGGCGCGAAGGCACCTACCTCACCGTCCTCGGTTTCGGCACCGGCAACTACCAGGCGTCGAAAATGGAGAAGCTCGCCAAGGTGGGGAACGGCAATGCGGCATACGTGGACAACCTCGCGGAAGCACGCAAAGTGCTCGTCGAAGAGATGGGCGCCACGCTGCTCACCGTCGCCAACGACGTGAAGTTGCAGGTGGAGTTCAATCCGGCCACCGTCCAGGCGTACCGTCTCATCGGCTACGAGAACCGGCTGCTCGCTACCGAAGACTTCAACGACGACACCAAGGACGCCGGCGACATTGGGGCGGGGCATCAGGTGACGGCGTTGTACGAAGTCGTCCCGGTGGGGGTACAGGGGACCGTCACCGTTCGCGGCCGGGATTCGCTGCGCTACATCGCGCCCGACCGCAGCATGCCGAGCGGTGCGACCGGCAGCAGCGGCGAACTGCTCTTCGTGAAGCTGCGCTACAAGAAGCCCGGGCAGTCGGAGAGCCGTCTGATGACTCACGCCGTTGCGGCACGCGTGAACGAGCGGCCCAACGCCGACACCCGGTTCGTGGCGGCGGTGGCGAGCTTCGGGATGCTGCTGCGCGACAGCGAGTACAAGGGAAACAGCAGCGCCGCGCAAATCCTGGAGCAGATCCGCGCGGCGCTGGGTGAAGATGTCGGCGGCTATCGCGCCGAGTTCGTACAGTTGGTGGAGCGCTGGCGCTCCATGGGCATCAAGGCTGGCGAACGGCGGTAAACGGCAGCACGCCCATGCCACTCACGTCGAGGGCGCCGGTCATGTTGTCCTTGTCCTTCAACACACCGGCGCCATTGACCACCAGCGCCTGGCCGCCCATGTCCAGCTGGAAGGCGAACTTGAGCGAATCACCCTTCACCACACCGGCCATCGGGGCGGTGCCCAGCTGGGATTCGAGGGTGCCGGTGACCGAATCGGCCTTCTGCGTAATCGTCATGACGGAGGCCTGAGTGCCACCGTCCGGCGTGGCGACCGTGACGTTCCACTTGCCGGTAACGTCGGCGAGAATGCGGGGGGCGGCGACGGCGAGGCTCGCGCTGGCGGCGAGCAGCGACACGGCAGCCACAAGACGACGGGAGAGGGACATGGAGAGCTCGAAGTAGAAGTCGGAAAGTGAAGGCGCCAAACAAATGCAGCGCGGGGGCTGGTACCCGGCCATGTTCGGAAAGATACTGAACCGCTAGCGATACGGCTCCCCTTCACGTTTGGTTTCCATGCCTACCCCTGCTGCCTGGCGCCAGTGGCACCGCTGGATCGGTGCTCCCGCTGCCCTCTTTCTCGCATTCGCGTCGCTCACCGGCGTCATCGTGGCCGGCGTGGAATTCTTCGGCGAAGACGAAGCGCTTCGCGAAGCCAACCGCACGTTGGTGAGTGCGGTCACCACGTCGTCACCACCGGACGCGTGGACCGGGCTGATTTCGCAGGTCATGAGCAACGCGGCCCGTGAGGCGCCGAACGCGCCCATCGACCGCATCGCCATCGAACTCAAGGGACAGGCGCCGGTCATTTCGTTGTATTTGGGCAAGCCCACCGGGGGCGAAGACACGCGTCTCGTGTTCGATGCCCGCACCGCCAAGCTGCTCCGCCGCGAAGACTACGCCGACAAGCCGTTCATCAACCGCGTGCATTCGGGCGAAGCATTCGGCGACGGTGGGCTTGTGGCCGCGATGTTCTGGGGGGTGGCGCTCTTCGCGCTGACCATCTCGGGCTTTGCCCTGTACTGGCGACTGGCCGGTGCCAACCGGGCCAACCGGCAGGGGTTGAAGCGCTGGTTCTTCTAGGCGCGCCGGCTCAGCACGCGGTGCGTTCTGCACGCTCCAACTGCCGGCGCACCACCGCCAGAATCTGCTCGGTGGTCGCTGGCTTGGGGATGAAGTTTTCTCCCGGAATCATCGTCACGTCCGATGGGTCGTACTCCGGGTCGTAGCCGCTCGTGAAGGCAATCGGCAGCGTCGGGTTGGCGCGGCGCAGTTCGCGGGCCAGCGCAGTGCCGCTCATCCCGCCCGGCATGACCAGATCGGTGAGCACGAGATCGACACTCGCCTGATTGCGCAGCCACCAATCCAGCGCCTCGACGCCGTTCACCGCCGTGAACACGCGATATCCCTCGCGCTCGAGCACCCGCTCCATGAGCCGGCGCACGGTGGCTTCGTCTTCCACGACGAGCACTGCGGCAATCGGCGCCGGCGCCGCATCCTCCGGCGCGTCGATCGCCGGCGCCGCGGGGGATTGGGCGGGCAAGGGCTCGTGGCTCAGCGGAAGCCACACGTCCATGGTCGTCCCGCGTCCCCTCACCGAGGTGACGCGAATGGTACCGCGATGCTGCTGCACGATGCCGTACGCCGTCGCGAGCCCCAGCCCGGTGCCCTGCCCCGGTGGCTTGGTGGTGAAGAACGGTTCGAAGAGGCGTGGCAGATGTTCGTCGGCGATACCGGTGCCGGTGTCCTGCACCCGAAACACCGCATAGTCGCCCACGGGTAAATCCGGCACGCTCTCGTTCACGACATCGCGGCGCGTTTCGATGTGAATGGCACCGCCTTGCGGTTGGGCATCGCGCGCATTGAGTACGAGGTTGAGCAGCACCTGCTCCAGCATGCCCCCGTCGGCCGCGATGACCAGCGGATCCGACGGCGTTGTCAGCGTGAGCGTATGTGAACTTGGCACGACGCGTCGCAGCAGCCGGACGTGCGCCTGCACGAGCGCCGTCAGATCGAGCAGCTGCTGCTGCATGGCCTGCTGCCGGCTGAACACGAGCAGCTGACGCGTGAGCCGTGCAGCCCGCTGCGCCGACGATTCCACATCGGTGACGAGCTCGCGGGCCATGCGTGGCATGTCGCGCACGAGCCGCAGCTCTTCGAGCTGCAGCATGATGGCCGCGAGCACATTGTTGAAGTCGTGCGCGACGCCACCGGCGAGCTGGCCAATGGCCTCCATCTTCTGACTTTGCCGCAGTCGCTGTTCACTGCTGCGGAGTGCTTCCACCATGCGCGCGTTCTGCGCGGCCGTCTCCTGCGTTTCCCGCAGCGCCGTCGCGAGCACCAGCGAGGTCACGGACAGGACACCGACGAACACCTGCAACGCCGTGAGCATGCCGCCGGCCGAAGCGCCGCCCAACCCCAATGGCTGGCCGTTGACGAGCAGAATCATGCCCACGCTGGAGACGCCGAGCGCGGCGAGCAACGCACCGATCTGACCGAAGCGCAGCGTGGCCCACAACACCGGGACGATGAGCATGTATGGACGGGCGGTGACTTCCCCCATGATCCGCCGTTCGAGCAGCGCCCACACCGACGACGAGACGATCACCAGTCCGAGGACCACCGTCTCGATGTACGCCGACGAGCGCCGCCGAAACGTCATGCGCAGCGCCGGCATGTCGAGCAGCAGCAGCGTCAGCGGCGTCACGATGATGAACGCGATCATGTCGCCGATCATCCACACGACCGCCGACTCGACGAACGCGGACTGGTTGAAGTGTCGGGCAACGAGTGCGGCGGGGAGGCTGGCCACGGCAGTCGCCGCGAAGGTGCCGCCTAGTACGACCCACACATCGCGCAAATGCGCAAAGCGAATGGGCGTCGGCGCGGCGCGGCGGATGAGCGCCTCGGCAATGGTGAGCTCGAGCAGCCCCACACCGAGGTAGGCGACGGCGGGGGGCGTCGCGAAACCCTGGAGCAGATTGGAGAGCGTATCGATGGCGATATAGCCACCGAAGACGAGCAGTTTATGGTCGCGCGGCAGTGTGAGGAGCGCCGCGAGCGCGAGTCCGGCCGGGGGCCATGCCGGGGCGAGCGGGCCACCAAAGCGGATGAACGACAACGAGAGCGCGTGCGCCAGGAACGTCGCGAGGGCAAAGCCCAGGAGGCGGCGCGACTGCATTGCTGCTGGAAGACCCCACGCTGTCGGCATTGACGACCCGCAAAAGCTCAGACGGAGGCTGGCGTCTCCAGGCGTCGTCGCATGGTGATGCCGATCAAGGTTCCGCCCACCAGCGCGAGGGCATAGCCATACGGCGCATACGCCGCCGTCACGCCGCACCCCAGTGCAAGGACGAACGCACTTGGGGTGCGCCACTGATCCCGCACTAACCATAGCACCGCCAGCGCCTCGACGAGCAGCAACGCACCCAGAATGGGCCCGGGCACGAGGCGCTGAAAGCTCGCGGGATCACCCACCAGCAGCAGGCCCGCCAACAGGAGTGCGACGCCGTAGATGATCGCGCTGCCACCGGTGCGCGCGCCAAAGGCGTAGTGACCGGCGATTCCCCCCGAGCCATGACACACCGGCAGTCCCCCCAGCGGCGCGGCGAGCAGATTCATGAGCCCATAGGTGGTGCCGATCCGTCGGACCGTGAGCGGCTCGCGCTCGGGGAAGAAATCGGTGACCACCTGGCGGGTGGCGAGCACGGAATTGCCAAGCGACAACGCGATCTGCGGGAGCGCGAGCAACAGGGCGGCCCGACCGAATTCCTCGGGGGTCGGCCACCGCGCGGGGAGCGTGGGAAGGTGGCCCCCCCACGGGCCGGGCAGACTGGCGGGCCAGGTCACGGCGGCGAAGACGAGCCCTAGGGCGAGCACGACGAGGCCGGCCGGGAGCCGTTGGTGACGCCGCAGCAACGCGATGAGCGTGAGCGCGCCGGCCGCGAGCAGCCATCCAGCCGTCCCGTGTCCCGGCATGAAGCGGGTGAGGGCGAGGGTCAGCAGCTGGATGCCCAGCCCCACCTGGATGCCGCGCACCACCGGCTTGGGCACGGTGCGGGCAATCCACGCCAGCGCGCCGGTGTTGGCGAGAATGAGCATGACCACGCCCACAATGAGCCCACCCGCAGCGAGGAGCGTAGGCGCGATTTTTCCGGCGATGGCGATCGCCGCCATGGCCTTGAGCGGCTGCACCGGCATGGGAAGCCGGTAGACGACCCCTGAGGCGATCTGCAGGAGCCCGAAAACCACGAACACCGAAGGGGCGTCCATACCCGTGGCCAGCACCACCCCAACGAGGAGGGGGAGATCGGTGCCCAGATCGCCGAAGGCACCGGCGAATTCCTGACGGGAGAAGGAGAGGGGGTGGGGCATTTATCGGGAAACGGGGGCGCGAGGTATGCTCGCGCTCAACATCGGCAACGCCAGCACCCACCACAGAGGGAATCTCTGCGCCTGCGACGCGAAGAGTAGCAGCCCCGCGAGCCACATGGCGGTTGACCACACCAATCGGGTGCGCGGCTGACGCAACGACGAAGGGAGAAGCGGCAACACCAGCAAAAGGAAAGGCAGCAGTTGCAACCAAATCGGCGCCGACCGGAACCACACGAACCCCGGCAGCAGCTGCGCCACCTCGCCCAGTCGTTCGCCCGTGCGCGCCTGAAGCGGCACATCGGCGTTGGCCAGTGGCGACCACCAGGCCCAGAGCATCGCGGCTGACACGACCAGGAGCAGATCGGCAAGCGATGGGCGCGATGAGGCCCCGCCGGGAACCTCAGCAGCGCTGTTACCTTCCACAGCGCGATCGGGTCTTCCGTCGACAACTCCTGCGTTTTCTCTCCCTGCGCCCCGCCCTGGTGTCTGCATCATCAGTTGCCATTCGCGTCGATCACGTTCGCAAAGCCTATGCGAATCACGTGGCCGTCCGCGATGTCTCCCTCGTCGTGCCCACGGGCACGGTGTTCGGATTGCTCGGCCCCAACGGTGCCGGAAAGACGACCACGATCCGGATGATCCTCAACCTCATGATCCCAGATTCGGGGACAATCGAGGTCCTGGGCCGTCCGCACAGTGACCCCACCATCACGGATCGACTGGGCTACCTCCCCGAAGAGCGGGGACTGTACCGGAAGATGGAGGTCCGGCGCGTTCTGCGCTTCCTCGGGCGCCTGAAAGGACTCGACAAAAAAGACGCCGACCGCCGCATCGACCACTGGCTCGAACGGCTGGGGCTCCGCACCGCCCAACAGGACTGGAGCACCGCCAAGGTCGAAGACCTGTCGCGTGGCATGCAGCAGAAGGTGCAGTTCGCGGGCACCATGCTGCACGACCCGCAGCTGGTCATCCTCGACGAACCGTTCAGCGGGCTCGACCCCGTCAATGCGCAGGCGCTCAAGGACACCGTGCTCGATCTGCGCCGCGATGGCCGCACGGTCATTTTCAGCACGCACGTCATGGACGCAGCCGAACGGATGTGCGACGCGGTCGCCATCATTGCGCGCGGTGAAGTGGTCGCGAACGGCTCGCTCAGCGCCCTCAAGGCGGAATTCGGCGGGCCTGGTCGCGTGGCCATTCAGTTTTCCGGCGACGGGCGCGACAAGGCCCGCGCCGTGCTGGAAGACCGCTCACTCGTTGGCCGTTACGACGATCAGGGACAGCAGGTGGAAGTCGACCTGACACCAGGCGCGTCGTCACAGCAACTGTTGCGCGCCCTCGTGGCGCAGGACGTGGAGCTCGTTCGCTTCGACCGCACCGAAGCTTCGCTGCACCGCATTTTCCTCGAGCGCGTCGGCGCCACAGGCGTGGAAGAGGGAGTGAGCGGACATGGGTAAGCTCTCGGCAGTGATCGAACGCGAGTTCGGCGAGCGCGTCCGCTCGAAGTGGTTCGTCATCACCACGCTCTTTGCGCCCCTGCTCTTCGCGGCGCTGTTCGTGGGGCCGCCGTATCTCGCCTACAAGTCGGCGCGCTCCGTCGATATGTCGTCGGTCGTCATCGTCGACGGTACGAATAGCGGGATGGGCGAAGGGATCGCGACCGAAATGGCGGGGGGCGTCATGGCCACCGGCAAACGCGCGAAGGTGGTACTCATCACTCCCGCCGACTCGCAGCGGGTCATCGACTCGCTGCGCACAGCGGTTGGCGCCAACGCGCTGCCCGCGGTCGCCGTGGTCGACGCGGCGACGATTACCACCGGCACCGTGCGGCTGCTCCTCTCGGGAGGCGCACCGCTGGCCACCAGCGAACGCATCGAGGCGGCAGCCGAGCGTGAACTGCTGCGGCAACGCGTGGCCGAGGCCGGCCTCGACATCGATCAGGCTCGACAGATTGCCCAAGTGCGCATCAACGCCAAGATCGAACGCGTCATGAAGGATGGTCGATCTGGCAACGCCAAAGTGAATCTGGTGTTCGGCGGCGGTGTGGCTGTGCTGCTCTACATGGTCATTGTGCTGTACGGCCAGATCGTTCTGCGTGGCGTCACCGAAGAAAAACAATCGCGCGTGTCCGAGCTGGTCCTGGCGAGTGTCTCGCCGCGAGTACTCCTCTCGGGCAAGGTGTTCGGCATCGGCGGCGTCGCGCTGGTACAGCTCGGCTTCTGGACGCTGAGTGTAGTGGTGCTCCTCGCCAATCGTGCACGGCTGCTTGGCGCCCTTGGCGTGGAGAGTACCAGCATGACGCTCCCGTCAGTGACGGTGGCCGAACTGGTACCGCTGTTCGCGTACTTCGTGCTCGGGTACGTCATGTACGCCGCGCTCTTTGCGGCCGTGGGGTCGATCGTGAGCTCCGAGCAGGAAGCGCAGCAGGCCCAAACGCCGGTGATCATGCTGCTCGTCGGCAGCGCGGCGCTGTTGCAACCCGCGCTGCAGGACCCGAATGGACCGATTGCTCGCGTCATGAGCATCGTCCCATTTTCGTCGCCCATTCTCATGCCATTACGCCTGGGGCTGGCCGCCGTGCCCACGTCGGAACTGCTGCTCTCCATTGCGCTGCTCGCGGTGAGCGCACTCGCGGCGATGGTTGCGGCCGGACGGCTCTATCGCACCGCGTTGCTCATGTACGGGAAGCGGCCGTCCGTGGCGGAAATCTTTCGATGGATCCGCACGAACGGCTGATTCCCTGCTCGTCCCTCAGGCCGGCTGGCCTGAGGTGCAATGCTGATCGAAGGCATTGGTGAGATCGGCCGCGATCTGCTGCGCCGTCCGCCCTTCGATCTGATACCGCTCCAGCATGAACACCACGTCGCCGTCCTTCATGAGCGCGATGCTCGGTGACGACGGCGAGTAACCGGTGAAGTACCCACGCGCGCGATCGGTGGCTTCGCGATCCTGTCCGGCGAACACGGTGGTGGAGACATCGGGCTTCACCGCGTGCTGGAGCGCCATGGCGATGGCCGGACGCGCATTCCGCGCGGCGCAGCCACACACCGAGTTCACCACCACGAGCGCCGTGCCCTTCTGGTCGGCGAGCTTGGCGTCGACATCGGCAACGGTGCGCAACTCTTCAACGCCAAGGCGCGTGAGCTCCTGGCGCATGGGGATCAGCAACTGTTCGGGGTACATCATGGAAAACTCCGGGTTCAATAGTCGGGGATGTCTTCGCGAGGCTCGCGAACCAGCGCCAGAATGGCCGCCTGCGGCACCACCAGATACTGCTCGTTCTCAAACGTGATCTCGACGGCGGCCTTGCGGAAGAAGAGCGCGTAGTCGCCCACCGACGCCTGCATGGGAACATAGCGCGCTTCGCGGCCGGCCTGCCCGCCAATACGCCAGGGCTCGTCGCCCTGATCGGCCAGATCGGGGAGCGCCAGCCCGGGGCCGGTTGCCACGATCTCGCCACCCTGCACCGCCTGATTGTCGACGGCGGTGGGCGGCAGGTATAGGCCCACCTTCGACCGCTGCTCGCCATCCTCCAGCTTCACGAGCACCCGGTCGCCGACAACGATGAGTCGCTTCTTGGTCATGCCACCAAAACTAGCGGCCGCCGGAAGGGCCGCGCCCGGTGGGGCCGGCCGGCAGGGCCCCCGGTGCGTCGTTGCCCTGTCCGGTGTTCGCCTGGATGAAGCGCGCCAGCTCTTCTACCAGATCCCGCAGCTCACGCCGTTTGGTGCCCACGTGGCGGACAAAGCCCCAGCGCACCAGCCCGAAGACGGTGGCGGCGGTGGTGGCCCACGCCAACAAGCCGAGTTCCGGGGACCCGCTCTTGGTGATGAGTCCCATGGCGATTGCCCCCATTGCTACACCCACCCCGCCAACAAGCCCACCGAACATCCCGCCGGCCGCACCGGTCAGATCTTCGAAAATCCGCACCGTCGTGCGCCCATTTCGCACCGCGATGGTGAGTTGCAGAATCCGCCCCACGCCGCCCTGCCCATTGCGCATCACGTTCGTATTCATGGTGAGTGTGCGCCCAACAGCACTGACGTTCAGAATGTCCCCGAGTGACCGACGCGCGATATCCGCCAGATCTTCAAAAGCGTCCATGGTGAGTTCCCGTTCCACCACCGCCTCGTACACCAACTTGGTGTGCGCCCCCAGAAAGACGTTGGGCGCCTTCTGCAGCTGCGGGCCTTCCTCCACCCGCATCCCCACGACCGGCACCACGGTGGCCTCGCGTTCGGCCAACGCCCGCTCGACATACTTGGAGCTAATGCCCGCTTCGGCGGCGGCATCCTTCACCAACCCGACGTTGTAGCCGCGCGTGAGCGGTTCGCCCTCCACTGGCGCTGGGAAATTCGCCGGCGGGACCATCATCCCCGTATTCGCCTGCAACTCGGCCGCCCGGGCCCACACGGCCTGGGCATCGGCCGATGAAAGTGACGGCACCGACGGCGTGCGGGCCGGCGGCACGGCTGCGAGAATCCCTCCCGGCGCCGTGGATCCCCCACCCAACGCATCGAGCAGTCCCAACAACGCCCGCGCCGACGGCACCCGATCGTCGGGGCGCTTGGCCAACAACTGCATTACCAACGCGTCAACCGGCGGCGGAATGTCGGGACGATAGGTGTGCATGGGTGTCGGTGCACTATTCACATGCGCGACCAGCACCGCCGACGGCATGGCACGCTCGAACGGGAAGCGGTGCGTCAGCAAGTGATAAAGCAGGACCCCCAGCGCGTACAAATCACTTCGGCCGTCGAGCGTATCGCCGGTGACCTGTTCGGGGCTCATGTACTGCACGGTCCCGAGCACGGTCCCAGTGGCGGTAAGCGGCTGCGCTTCACTGAGCCGCGCGATCCCGAAATCGGTGACCAACACGCGACCAGTTTCATCGAGAAGCACGTTCTCCGCCTTGATATCGCGGTGCACCACGCCTGCCGTGTGGGCTGCCTCGAGCGCGAGGGCCAACTGCCGCGTGACGGCCAGGGCGGTCTCCACCTCCATGACGCCATCGCGCTGCAGCCGTTCAGCCAGCGATTCTCCGTGCACGTAGCCCATGGTGAAGTACACCACGGTGTCGCGTTCGGCCGCGGAATAGATGGGAACGATGTTGGGATGCGACAGACCGGCAGCCGTGCGTGCTTCACGCAGAAACCGTTCACGCACCGCCGCGTCAGCCGCGAGATGTGGCGGGAGCGTTTTGATGGCTACGCGGCGCTGCAGTTGCGTGTCTTCGGCGAGAAACACCACGCCCATGCCGCCGCGGCCAATCTCGCGCAGCAACCGGTACTCTCCGGCCACGGCGCGAGCAAGCGAGGGGGCCGGTTCAGGCCACGTGAGGGCGTCGGTGTTCATGGGCTGGTGAATGGTAAAGGCCGAGATGTGATCAACCGCGGAGAGCAGCGACCGCATGCTGCGCGGCCTGTACCCCGTGCCACTGCGCTTCCTCGAACAAGCTCAAGCTACTCAGATCGGCGTGGGCGATAAACATTCGTTCGCCGGGCGACCATGCCTGGAGCTGCGCGACCCGCGCCAGCGTGCCGGGAACGGGTCGCGCCATGGCGTGCCCCCAACGCATCACGTCGACCCGCAGCAGCCGGTCGGCGATATCCGGGTGCGCTCGCCGCAGATCGGCGATAATCGTGTCGCGCCAGACACTCCATGGTTGCTGCTGCAGCCACTGCCGCGCCTCTTTCGCCGGCCGGTCGGTCACCGCGTGGTACCACGTCCAGATCATCTCGCGCGACGGAGTACCCAACTGCTGGTGCTGCGCGTTCACGTACCCGAGCGCCGCACTGCCGTAGATCACGTTGTCCCACGCCATCGTCGCGCCCGTCTCCTGCGGCGCCCCATCGAGTACCAGGTTCGCCACTACCCACGGCGCGTACTCGAGCGTGACCGGAAGCACCACCTCACGATACACGCGCGGCAATACGAACAGCGGTGCACTCCAGATCACGGCATCCGCCACGACACTCTCGGTTGGCGTATCCACCACCCACGCACTCCCGCGCCGCGCAATGCGTACGACCGGCGCATCGGTCCGAATGCGCGACACGCCTTGGGCATCACGCGCACGTCCAAGGCGCGCCGTCAGTGCTCGTGCTATGTAGTCATTCCCTTCGGGCCATGTGAGCGGCCCCTCTTCCTCGCTTTCGCGCCCGGCAAAGTAGTGCACCGCGGCCCACGCACTCGCTTGCGTGAGCGAGGCACCGTAGTCGTCACGTGTGCCGTACTCCACCCACCAGCGCAGCGCCGCGTCGTCGAAGCCCTGCTGACGCAGCCATGCGTCGGCGGTCAGCGTGTCCAAGGCGGCGACCGCCCGTGCCTGCTGCGCACGAGCACCGGTGCCACGCAATGCGGCCTCGCGCTGCGCATGCCCTGCCGCCGACGGCACCTGAAACATCCCCGACGCGCGCCACTCCGCGATCGTCTGTTCGAAGCGGGCAAACTGCGCGCGCGCCGAGGGCGACGCCGCATCGAGCGGATCGAGCCCTTCGTGCCAGCGACCATGTTGCCAGATGCGCTCTTGCGGCGAGTGACAGAGCACGCGCTCATCCCACTCACCGGTGGGCGACAGCACTCCCAGCTCGCGAAACAGTGCGCGCACATGCACCGCATCGCGCGATGGCACCGGCACATAGTGAGCCCCCCATGGCGCGCGCTGATGCTGCAGCCCCGCGTACTCCGCCGACCGCGAGTTGCCGCCGGTGCGCGAAGACAGCTCCAGCAGGGTCCAGTCGGTGTGCCCCAATGCATCGAGTCGCCAGGCCGCACTGAGGCCGCCCATCCCACCACCGGCAATCGCCACCGAGACGCGCCGTTCGGGGCGCGAGGATCCAAGCGACGCCGTTCCATCGCGAAGCTGGTGCCCCGCGCGGCTGTCGTCGTCTACTAAGCCACCACCAATGACGCGCCCCTTCCGCACCAAGCCCAGCAGCGCCGGCGCCGCGATCAGGCCACCTAACGTCTGCAGCGCCTCGCGTCGGGTACTCACGAACCCTTCATGCCGGGCTCGTCGCCGCGTCAGCGATTGATCGCATCGTACTCGTGCTCGTAGTAGCGTACAAGGACCTGATCGTTGAGCCGATTGGGCTCTGCGGCCACGCGCTGCATGTCAGCGGGGAAGTCGAAGAGTGCCGGCACGCCAGCCACCGTGAGGTAGCGAAGCCCCGCGGGCAATGTTGCCGGTGGCGCATACCCATCGAGCCCCGCAATGACAAAGCCCCACTCACCGAAGCTCGGCACGTACACGTGATACGGCCACGTGCGCAGCCCCGCGCCCTCGAGCGTGGTCACGATGCTCCAGTACGATTGCCGCGCGAACATCGGCGACGTGCTCTGCACCGCGATGAACGCGCCCGGCGCGAGGTGCTGCTTCACGAGGCGATAAAAGGCGCTCGTATACAGCTTCCCCACGTGGTAGTTGGACGGATCCGGAAAGTCGATGATCACGAAGTCGAACTGCGCCGGGTGCGTATCGAGCCACGTGAACGCATCGGCATTGATGACCGTCAGCCGCTTGTCCACCAGCGATCGCGCGTTGAGCGACGTCAGCCGCGGATGTGTCTTGAAGAGCGCCGTCATCCCCTCGTCGAGATCGACGAGCGTGACCTGCTGCACATCGGGGTAGCGCAGAATTTCCCGGGCCGCGAGCCCGTCACCGCCGCCAAGCACCAGCACCCGACCGCGCGCACGCGCCGCACTGAGTCCCGGATGCACGAGTGCCTCGTGATAGCGGTATTCGTCGCGCGACGCGAACTGCAAATGACCATTGAGGTACAGCCGCAGGTCGTCCTTCCAGCTCGTGAGGATGATGCGCTGGTAGCGCGTGTCCTTCGCCAGGATGACGGGATCGGCGTACATGCCTTCCTCGGCGAGCGTGGTAATCGCCTGCCCCTTCCAGAGCCCGACGCTCAGCAACAGCAGCGCCGCAACGCCGGCGCCCTGTAGCCAACGGCGACGCGGCAGCACGTCACGAAAGAGCCACGTGCTCCACAGTCCCACCAGCACGTTGATGACCCCGAAGAGCAACGCCGAGCGCACCAGCCCCAGTCGCGGCACCAGCAACAACGGGAAGAGCAGCGACGCGAAGAGCGCCCCGATGTAATCGAACGTGAGGACGTTGGCGACGACATCCTTGAAGGAAAACCGGTCCTTCAGAATGCGCATGAGCAACGGAATTTCGAGCCCGACCAGCGTACCGATGAGCAGCACCAACCCGTACAGCGTGAAACGAAACGCCTCGGTATAGGCAAAGGCCAGAAACAGTACCAATGACGACACGCCACCCACCACACCAACGAGCAGTTCGATGACGACGAACTGCGTAACGACCCCTCGCACCACGAAGCGCGACAGCCAGCTCCCGATGCCCATGGCAAAGAGATAGGTGCCGATGATCGTGGAAAACTGCGTCACGCTGTCGCCTAGCAGATACGACGCGAGCGCACCGGCGACGAGCTCGTAGATGAGCCCGCAGGCGGCGATGAGACAGACAGAAAGGAAAAGCGCGAGTTGCACGCTTAATGAATCGCGGCGGCGACGATGACGCCGAGCGCGATAGCCACCGATCCCATGAGGATGGCAGCGGCGGTGTTCTTCTTCTCCGCGATTTCATCCCAGAGCTTTCCGGGCGTGAGCATGTCGATGATGAAGAAGGCCGCCACGAACATCACGATGCCGATGCCGGCAAACGCGGCGGAATTGAAGACGTTCGCCATGAACTGTTCTGTCATGCGGGGTTCCTCACTTGCCGCGGAGCGTGCGCCCCGGGATGTAGTACGACGAGCGATACGCGCCGGGATTGTCGCGCACCGAGCGGGGGTTGTTGCGGGTTTCGTTGGTACGGGTAAAGGTCCAGCCGCGATACTGCGCCACGCCAAGCACGCTCACCACGGCGACGACCCACACGGCGTACACTCTGGCTGCCATCATCGTAGGCGCTACTCCTCGTCGTCGCTGGTGGTGGTGCCCCCAATGGGGTGATCGCTCTCGGCCCACCGCCGGTTTTCAAAGGCGGCGGCCGGGAACAGCGCAAACACGAGCGGCGTGAGCAGCGCCAGAAAGGCCAGCCCGTAGAAGCCGTAGTGCGGCGGGTCGCGGCGCACGCGCAGCGTGTAGTTCACCGATTGGCGCCCAACGTCTCCACCTTCCGGTTGCACCCGCAGGAAGTACCGCCCCGCCGGAACCGATGACAACCGGACGGTTTCCGATCGATCGCCTTCACTCCACGAGCCGTCACTGTCCGTGCCGGAATAATACTCCAGCTGTCGCGTCACTTCGCGCGTGGCGCCGGTTTCTTCGTTGATGAGCGACAGCGTGAAGAAGACCCAGTCGTTCGCAAGATCGGCGCGAAGGTCGATGGCCACTCCCGACGGGCGCCCTTCGAGGGTGAAGGGCGAGGTTACGAACGCGCCATTCTCGCCGACACTGCGGTCGTAGGTGTACGCTTGCGAGAACACGTCGCGGTCGCTGGCCATGGTGATGGTCAGCAGCAGCATCACCGCCAGCGCGAGCATGCCGAACATGAACCGTTTCCCCAACTGCTTGGGCAGATCGGCGTAGGGGTTGGGTTGATTGGCAAACACTCCGATGGGCGCCATGAACTCGCGCGGCAGGCCAAAGGCTTTCTGAATGGCGTCGCCACGCGTGTAGGTGCCCTGCGACCAGGTGATTTCTCCCTCGGACGCTTCCGCACTCAGCATGAACGGCGGCGCCACATAATCCTGACTGATCACGGAGTCGCCGACGCGCAGCTCCCAAGGGAACTCGCCAAGCGCGGCCGTCGTGCGCGCCACCGCCGTCTGAAAGTGCTTGTAGGTACGCCCGTCGAGCTCGAACGTCGGCTGCGCGCCGTCGCCCGATTGCCGGGGCTGACGCCGCAGCTTTTCGATGACGTTCCAGTGCCCTTCATACTCGGACATATACAGAAAGCCGCGGTACGGATTGAAGCACACATACTCCGTCCACGAGTAGTCGACGGCTTCGACCGTAACGGTCACCACCTGGCAGCCGATGACTTCCCAGGCAACGCCCTTCCACGTACCGCGGGTGCCCAGCGGAATGCGCGGCGACAACCGCGGCTTGTCGCCATACTGCAACACCCGCAGCTGTTCGTCGGCGGCATCGAGTTGCGCGCCGCAACTGCCGCACACGACGGTGACCGCCCATCCCTGTGCATGCAGTTCGAGTGAGGCACCACACGAGGGGCAGTTGAACGCGGTCGCGCGCGGCACCGGCGCAGTGGCGACGGGATTCACCATGGGCTCACCATCCCTCGAACTCGCGCAGATACTTCAGCGCGAGGTCATCGAAGGACACGAACTCGCCCGTGTACAACAGCGAGGGGAACTCGGTCCCATCGATGGTGGCCATGCCGCCGTCGTTGTTCTGGAGGTCGACGAACGTACACCGCCGTTTGTCAGTCGTCGTAAAGGGCAGCTCGCCCTCCGTACCGACGTACGATGCCTCGAGCACGTTCGTCACCGTATAGCCGATGTCGCCCCAGTAGTACGTCTGCCCCACTCGGATGTCCGCCAGCGCCGGCATATTGCCGCCTGGTGACGTTGCAACACTCATGGCGTACTCGAGCTGCGCATCCGACAGCCAGGCACTACGCCCGTCGTTCAGCAGGCAGTGCCATTCGTTCCAGCGGCCGCGATCCCACGCGTACGTGATGCGCCCCACCGCCACGAACGACCGTCCGCGCCACTTGCCTTCGGTGCCGATCTGAATGGGCGACCCAGTAACCGGGAAGTCGGCCTGCAAGCCAATGCGCTCGAGATCGAGGTCCCGACGCACCAGCACCGAGCGGCAATAGCTACAGGTGGTCTGCACCGCCTGCGCCCAGAGGAAGCGAACGGGGGCGCCACAATTAGGACATGTGGTCGCGTGCGGTTGCGGAACGGTCACGACGCGGCGACTGGCAACGGTGCATACTCACGCGCCAGGTGACGCACCCGGACGTCGGTGGCCCCCAGCAGCTCACCCAACCGCTCCGCCCACGGCCACTCGGCGCGCGGCGTGCAGCAGAACAGGTTGAGACATGCCGAGCCGTGCTCGGGAAACGTATGAATGGTGAGATGCGACTCCGACAGCATCACCATGCCCGTCATGCCGCCCGCCACGTGGGCAGACGGCGCGGGGAACTGATGCCAGTGCGGAGCGCCGACCGGGTGCAACGCCAGTTCGGCAATGAGCTGCCCGAAGAGCGCGTGCAGCGTGGCCGGATCGGCCAGGCGTACGGGATGACATCCGTACGCCTCGACGATCCACTCATGCCCGGAGGAAGAAGTCGTCATGGAGGGTGACGACGACGCGATCGCGCTCAGCTCTGCGGCGTGCCGCAAGCCGAGCAGAACTTCGCGACGGCCGGCAGCTTCACACCGCAGTTGATGCAGAACTTGCTCTCCGCACTCGGCTCCGCCGGTGTGGCCATACGCGTGGGCGGCACCGCGCCACCGGGGGCTGACGGCGCACCAGCGCTGCCGCTGATGGCGTTGGCAATGGCGCCACCCAACCCCACGCCGGCGCCCATGCCGGCCGCGAGGCCAGCAATACCGCCTTCGTTGGCCGCCGCAATGGGAATGGACTGCGCCGCCTGGTATGCCGCGTACGTGCGCATATCGCCGATCATGTTCATCGAGATGCGCTCGTCGAGCCGCTTCTGCAGCTCATCGGGGAGCGACAGGTTTTCGACCGTGAACGAATCGAGCTTGAGCCCCAGCTGTTCGAACGCCGGCGCCACCGCCGCTCCGATTTGCGTGGCGAGCTGCGCCTGATTGGCCGCCATGTCGAGGAACGGGACATTGGCGTTGGCAAAGGCGGCCGTGAACCCGCTGATGATGGCGTTGCGAAGCTGCGGTTCGATCTGCGCGACCGTGTACTCCGCGTCGGTACCGCCCACGTTGGCCTGGAAAATGGCCGGGTTGGCGACGCGGAACGCGTACATGCCGAACGCACGCAGGCGCACCGCGCCGAACTCGCGATCGCGAATCGTGATGGGCTGCTGCGTGCCCCACCGCTGACCGGTCTGCGAACGCGTGGAGAAGAAGTAGACGTCGCTCTTGAACGGCGACTGGAACATCTTGTCCCAGTTCATGAGGTTCGTGAGCAACGGCATGTTCTGCGTCACGAGCGTGTGCAGGCCGGGCGCAAACGCGTCGGCCGCGCGTCCCTCGTTCACGAACAGGGCGAGCTGTGACTCCCGCACCGTGAGCTGCGCGCCGCTCTGGATTTCCATGTCCCGCATGGGGAAGCGGTGCATGAGGACACCCGGACCCGACTCGGTCCACTGGATGACATCGATGAATTGCTTGCGGAGGAAATCGCCCAGCGCCACGGAAGCTCCCGGTTAAGTGGTATTCACAATCTACGGACGCGCCGGTCAAAAAGTGTCAGCCGGCGCGACGCCGCACTCAGCGCACGACGTGGAACGTCGTCTGCCGTCCGAACGCCCAGCGGACTTTGCCGTTCGCGTCGATGATCACGTCTTCTTCCTGCGCCGAACGTACCTGCTGGTTGTTCCACTCCGGCACCGGCGTCGTGGCCTGCAGCTCGATGGAGTACCACGTGCCGGGAATGATCTTGTGGTCGCCGCGCCCCGGGACGCCATCCTGATAATCCCACAGCCCGATCAACGCGCCGGCGCCATGTCCGTGCAGACCGATGGGGTGCGAATACTCGGTCCCGTCGATCTTTTCGGCGCGCATGCGCGTGAGTACGGCCTTGAGCACGTCGTTCCCGCTGCGCCCCGGCTTGAGCTCTTCGATGGTGATGTCCTGCAGGCGGTTGGAGTTGGCGAGGGCTTTGCGCAGGCCGGCCGGCACCTCCGTCTCCCCGTCCTTGAGGACGTAGCCCATGTGCTGCGTGTCGGTGTTGAGCCCCAGCGCCGTCACGCCGAAATCGCAGTGCAGCACGTCGCCTTTGAGAATGGTGGGATTCACGCCCACGAGCTCCGGGCTGCCGAACGCGCGCTGCACCTCCACACTCGGCTGGAACCAGGTCGACAATCCGAGATCGGCGAGCCGCTGACGCATCCACCAGACGACGTCATCGGCCTTCGTCACCCCGGGCGTGATGACCTTGTTCGAAAACGCTTCGCTGATGATGGCCCACGCGACGCGATTGAGCTCCTTGAATGCCGCTTCTTCTTCCGGTTGCCGTGCGGCAATGAGGTCGACCGCGAGCGCTTCCGCGTTCACGATCTTCGACGTCCACGGCGCGCCGAGTGCCTGCAGCATGCCTTCCTTTTCGCCGCTCGAGAGACCATCGGCAAAGGCGAACGTACGCGACGTGTTGATCGCGATCTTGTTCGGCTTGCGCTCCTCGATGACCTGCTTGAGAATGCTCCACTGCTCGTCGCCCCACAGCTCCGCCTGCCGCTCGTTGCCGCGGCTCCCGGCGGCCGGCTGCGGCACCGGCTTCATGCTGCGCACGGCCTTGAACACATTCCCCTGCGACGTGCCGCCGAGTGCGATGCGCTCCACCCCCTGCGCACCACGATCGAAGAACACGTAGATCGTGCGTCGGCGCGCCGCGAACGTCGTCGGCGACGTGATGGCCTTGAAGAGCGGATCTTCGTTGTACTCACGCATGGGCACGACCCACATGTCCACGCCTTCCCGACGCATGAGCATGGGAAGCGTGCGCTCCATGCGCAGCTCGAACCACTGTTGCTGCTGAAACGCCTGATCACGCAGCAGGCCGAAAGGGCGCAGCGTATCGGCCGCTGGCGATCCGGACGTGCGCGTTCCTTTCGAGACGGGGAACGCGATGGGCTGCGCGTTGACGGTGTACGGCAGGACGGCAGCAAGCAGCAGAACGGGCAACGGGCGCATGAGTCGGGACACGAGGTGGGAGAGCATTCGCCGCGGCCTGTGCCTGTGGCACACGCCGGTGGCGCGTCAGTGAGGGGAAACGGACCCGGGCGTACGCTGATCTACGGCGCGACGGACCATCTGCACCACGAGCGCAAGCACCGCAGTAAACAGCGCCACGGTCAGCGTGCGTTGCCAGAGCGCCTGCCCGGCCATGGGCCACCAATCGCCCCACGTGGCGTTCTGCGAGCCATAGCGTTCGCGCCCGAAGACGATGAGCACGGAGCTCATGCCCATTTCGACCGCGAGCTCGATGACAACAAAGGCGAGCGCGCGTAGCGGCCAGCGCCTGACGGGATAATTCCCGAGGTGCCAGGTGAGCATGCCGCAGAGGAAGAGCACGCCCGCGGTGAGGCCCCCGACGAAGAAGAGCCAGCTCCCGCTGCCGAGAATGACGGCACGCCACACGCGGAGCACGAGGCCCGTGATGCCGGCCGGCTCGATGGTGCGAATGGCGAAGGCGCGCAGCGGGTGGAGTTTTTCCTCACCCCAGTGAACGACGTCGCGCGGGAAGAAACGGGACATCCGGGGAAGGTACGGCGCGAACGGGAGGGGCACCATAGCGGAATCGGGCGTGTTGCGTCACTGCGGTTGGGGGGGAACTACGGGAGGGGGACTACGGGAGGGGGACTACGGGAGGGGAACTACGCGAGGGGAACTACGCGAGGGGAACTACGCGAGGGGGACTACGGGAGGGCAACTACGCTATTGGCGTTATCGGGATGATGCTGGCGTTCCTTTGGTGTTACATGACCGGAACGCGGGCTATACCGTGACACATGCTCGATTTACGAACACTTCGCGTGCGCCAGGCGGCGCGTGCTTTGACGGCAGCGATTCATGCGCTGGCGGACGAAATGGATTGCCGCCGCGTTCCGTCGCTACGCGCACAGATGCTGACGGCGGTGGATTCGGTTCCGGCCAACATTGCTGAAGGGGCGCGACAAACGTCCACCGCGCAGTCGCTCCATTTCCTCCGAATTGCCCGCGGTTCCGCCGACGAACTCGGCGTTCACCTCGAGACCGCCATTGATGCCCGCGCCATTCCGCGCAGCCGCTACATAGCCTGCCAAGGCACCCGCACCGTCGTCTGCACCATGCTCCACAGACTCATCAGGGCCATCGAAGAGCGCGATGCCCAAGAGAAACACTACGCCTAACCGCGTGGTCGATGGGTCGTGGTCGCGGGGTCGTGGTTGCGGGGTCGTGAGGGGTCGTGGTTGCCCTCCCGTGTTTCCCCTCGCGTAGTTCCCCTCGCGTAGTTCCCCTACCGTAGTTCACCCCAACCGCAGTACCGAAAGCAAGAACGCGACGCTTTCCCGCACATGCTCCCTCCAGTACCCCCACGTGTGCGCCCCCGGGTACTCTCGGTAATCGTGCGCGACACCGAGCCGCGTGAGCGACGCGTCGAAGTCACGGTTGTGCGGCAACCACGTGTCGTCCACACCGATGTCGAAGCGCAGCGCCGGCCACGCGGCCTCGCCGCGACGCACGCGCGCGGCCAGTCGTTCGGCCAGGATCGCGGGGTCGCGGCCGCGCCACGCGAGCGTGTCGGTGCCGAAAACGGCGCGCAGATTGGGCCACAAGTGGCGGGATCCCGTGGCGAGTTCGGCGGTGGTGCGCCCGTACCGGTCGGGAGCGGTGGGGAGCGCGCCGATGCGCAAACGCGGTGACAACACCCCCGAATGACTCGAGGCGGCGGCGAACACGTCGGGATACGCCAGTGCGAGGGTGATCGCGCCGTAGCCACCCATGCTCAAGCCGGCGATGCCGCGGCTATCGCGCGTGCCACCGGTGCGATAGGTGCGGTCCATGTGCGAGACGATGTCGTGCGCGACGTAATCGTCGTAGTGCGGCCAGGGGACGCAGAAACTCGCGGCGGGCTCGCGGCGCACCGTGTCGGCGGCGCAGCCGGCGTCAGGGAGCGTGGCCCACGTGGTGTACCAGCCATCGTCGCCGTCGGGCATGGCG
>JAIXTI010000172.1 GCA_027484025.1 bacterium | reverse complement strand
TGGGTGAGCAGATCACCGAACGCGGCCTGGGCAACGGCGCCTCGCTGATCATCTTCTTCTCGATCGCCGAGCGTATCTGGCCGTCCATCTTCCAGTCGTTCAACTTCGTCAGCACGGGCGCGATTTCGATCCTGTTGCTGGTGTTGCTGGCGATCGTGATGGTGGCGGTGGTAGCGGGTGTGGTGGCCATTACGGTGGCTGCCCGTCGCGTCCTCATCCAGATCCCGCAGCGAACGATGGCGCGTGGTCGTCAGCGTGAAGCGGCGCGCAACTTCATTCCGTTGCGCATCAACACCGCCGGCGTCATGCCGATCATCTTCGCGCAGTCGGTGATCGTCATTCCCGGTGCACTGGCGCAGTTCAGCGGCAACGCGAAGCTGCAGGAGATTGCGGAGTACTTCAATCCGCAGGGCCCGAATCCGTGGCTCTACTTCATCCTGTCGGCGATTCTCATTCTCCTGTTCACGTACTTCTACACGTCCATCATCTTCAATCCGGTCGACCTGGCCGAGAACCTGAAGAAGCAGGGCGGCTTCGTGCCGGGCATCAAGCCTGGCGCCAAGACGGCGGAGTACATCGAGCAGGTGGTGGAGCGCATCACGTTGCCGGGCGCGATTTTCCTTACGGTCATCGCCCTGATGCCGGTCGTCATCGCACGTCTGGTGAACGTTCCGTTCGCGTTCGGTGGCACGTCGCTGCTGATCGTGGTCGGTGTGGCGCTCGATACGATGGCGCAGATGCAGCAGCACCTGTTGCTGCGCAAGTACGATGGGTTCATGAAGAAGGGCCGCGTGAAGTTCCGTGGCCGTCAGGCGACCCAGGGCGGCTTCTAACTTCCTGACATGATTATCGTCCTGCTTGGTCCTCCAGGCGCGGGCAAGGGAACTCAAGGCGAGCGGCTAGCCGCTCGCCTTGACGTTCCTAAGGTCGCCACTGGTGATGTACTGCGCGCCGCGGTTCGTGATGGCACGCCTCTCGGGCTCGAAGCGAAGGCGGCGATGGATCGCGGCGATCTCGTGCCCGATGCCGTCATCATGGGCATCATGCGCGAAGCGTTGGCGTCGCCGACCGCCGCCAATGGTGCCATCCTCGACGGCGTGGTCCGTACCACGCCGCAGGCCGAGGGGCTGACCCATGCCCTGTCGGCGCTTGGCCGGAAGGTGGACGCCGTGCTGCTGTTCGAAGTCGACGAAGATGAGCTCGTCCGCCGCCTCAGCGGCCGTACCACCTGCGACGCCTGTCAGCGCCCGTTCTTTGGGCGTGCACCGGGCGAATCGTGCAGCGAGGGCGGTACCACGGGCACGCTCGTGCGTCGCAAGGACGACGAGCCCGACGCCATTCGCAAGCGTATGCAGGTGTACCGCGATCAGACCGCACCGGTCATCGACTGGTACGCCGCGAATGGTGCCAATATGGTGCGCGTCGATGCGATCGGCTCCCTCGAGGAAGTCGAAGCGCGCGTCCTGAAGGCACTCGGGATCCAGTGATGGCGATGGGCAATTCCGCGCCGGCGACGTTGCTCAAGTCGCCGCGCGAAATCGAGATCATGGCGCGTGGCGGTGCGATTCTGCACGCCACGCTCATGCACGCGAAGGCGCACGTGCGCCCGGGGATCTCGACGATGGAGCTCGACCAGCTGGTGGAGAGCTTCATCCGCTCGCACGCGGGGGCTGAGCCCGCCTTCAAGGGACTGTATGGTTTCCCCGGCAGTGCGTGCATCTCGATCAACGAAGAAATCGTTCACGGCATTCCGTCGCGGAAGCGCATCCTGAACGATGGTGACATCGTCACGGTCGACGTCGGCGTGAAGCTCGACGGCATGTTCACCGACGCCGCGATCACGATTCCCGTAGGCACGATCGACGAACTCACGCAGCGGTTGCTCGACGTTACCGAACGCTCGCTCGCCGCAGGGATCGCGGCGGCCGTGCCGGACAATCATGTCGGCGACATCGGCGCCGCGGTGCAGGCGGTGGTGGAAGCCGAGGGGTTCAGCGTGGTGCGCGAACTCGTTGGACACGGCGTCGGATTTTCGCCGCACGAGGAGCTGCAGATCCCGAACTACGGCAAGCCGAAGCGCGGGAAGAAGCTCTCCGTCGGGCTCACGATTGCGATCGAGCCGATGGTGAATGTCGGGACGGCGAAGACGAAGACGTTGAGCGACAAGTGGACGGTGGTGACGGCCGATGGGAAACGGTCGGCGCACTTCGAACACACGGTCGCGATAACGGAAGACGGGCCGCGGATCATCACCCTGCCGGCGTAGCAAGAAGCGGAGACACTCTTTAGTGTGCTCCGCTTTTTCTTTGTGGTCGTGGTCGATGTTGTGGTCTGTGGTCGGGGTACTGCTACTACAGTCGGGGCAGTGCCACTACAGTCGGGGTACTGCTACCACAGTCGGGGTCTACCGACAGTCGGGGTCCCGGTCGGGTCGGGCGCGGCGCTTTGCTGGCGCGTCGGGGTTGGGGTCGGGGACACACTGTCGGGGCCATGACCCTGCCCCTGCCCTGACGGTGTGCCCCCGACCCCGACCAGCGCGCAAAGCGCCGCCCCAAGACCGCCCCTCCGACTGCGGTGAGACCCCGACCCGGCCGGGACCCCGACTGTTTGTAGACCCCGACTGTCGTGGCAGTGCCCCGACCGTGGTGGCCGTACCCCGACTGTAGTGGCTGTGCCCCGACCATCGCGTCGACCCAGTCCAAGACCCCGACGACAGAGGGTCAGCCGCGCGTCAGAGGCACCCGTTCGGTCGACTCTTTGCCACACACCACGTTGATGGAACGCGTCGCGCTCCGGATTCCTGCAGCGCTGATCCGCAGTTGGTACTCGCCCTCGACGAGTTCGAGCATGGTGCCCGTGGCGATGTCCACTTCCACCATGCTCTTGGTGGTCACGCCTTCGATGCGCACGATCGCCGTTCCACTCGACGCGCCCGTGAAGGTGAGCGCCACGCGGCCGACCCGTGCACTGCTGCGCGTACCGCTGCCGCACCCCGTTGTTGTGGCAACCGCGGGGGCGATCGTCGGGCGGATCGGCTCGGGCGTACTGCGCGCACTCGCACAGGCCGTCGTGAACACGGCAGACAGCAGCGGGGCAACGCACATCGCGTGACGAAAGGTGCTCATGCGGTTGGCCCTCCCGGCACCATGGCGCGTTCGGCCGCCGCTTCGGCGATGCGCGCGTGCATCGATGCCGCGTCCAGCAGTTTGCGCGCTTCCGACGCCAACCCCGCGCCGCGCTCCGTGCCTGCGTCGTCGAGACTGGCCACGTTGATGCGCACATTGAGGACTGCACCCTTGCACGCCGCTTCGGCGAGCAGGGCAGCCACGCAGGCGTCGCTGACAGCGTTGCTGTTGCCACGTTCCGCGAGAGCCGCGGCCACGCCCGCGACGTCGACCGCGGTGCGTGCGGTTTCGAGCGGCACCATGGCGGCGTTGATGAGAGCTTCACGAATGGCCGTCGCGCGCGCGATCTGCTGCTCGTCGGTGTCCTTGGGAAGCTGGTACGCCAGGCGCACGCCGTCGTACGATTCGGCGTCACGGGTGACCAACTCGGTGAGCGTGCGTCGGAGCGCGCTGGCCTGCAACGCGAGCTGCTTCATTTCGTCATCGACGGCCGCGTACTTCTTGCGGCCCACGGTCAGGCCACTCACCATCTGCGCCAACGCGGCGCCGAGTGCACCGGCGTGGGCGGCGACACTGCCGCCACCCGGCGTGGGCGCCGGCGACGCGACGCGCGAGACGAACGCGTCGAGCGATTCACCGCCCGAGGCAACCTCGCGCAATTTGGTCTCGAGCAGCATGGCTTTGGAAAAGCCGCGCAGCTGAATGTGGCGCGCCCCCGCTTCGAGAATGACTCGCTCCGGTACGAGCCCCACGATCTCACTCCACGTGGGCGTGACGCCGTAGGCGGCGGCTTCGGTTTTTACGAAGTCGAAGACGCGATGCAGCGGGGTCTTCTCGGTGTCGACGAGGTTCATCGACACCTGAGCCTGTCCGTCGACTTCCATGCCGAGGCCCTTCACGTAGCGGAGTCCGCCACTGGAGCCTCGGATGGCCTTCGCCACTTCCTTGGCGACGGGCAGGTTGCTCTTGTCGCCAAGGTAGATGTTGTAGGCGACGAGGAAGGGGCGGGCACCCACCGCAGTGGCGCCGGCGGTGGGGTGGAGCGC
This sequence comes from bacterium, assembly GCA_027484025.1. Classification (GTDB taxonomy): domain Bacteria; phylum Gemmatimonadota; class Gemmatimonadetes; order Gemmatimonadales; family Gemmatimonadaceae; genus Gemmatimonas. Next base: position 17,046 of record JAIXTI010000172.1, on the reverse strand, counting down.
GGCGCCGCCGAAGTCGGGGCGTCGCGCGCTGTTGGTGCGCACTTCTTCGCGCAGCCCTTCGAATTCACCACGGCGCACGTCGGCGAGGTTCTCGCGCGCGGGCGTGGTTGCCGCGCGTTCGTAGAGGTACACCGGCACGTCGAGCTCACGGGCGGCGCGCTCACCCAGTTCGCGCGCGAGCGCAATGCAGTCGTCCATCGTGGCGCCGTCGAGCGGAATGAACGGGACGACGTCGGTGGCGCCGATCCGGGGATGTTCGCCCGAGTGCTGCGTGAGGTCGATGCGGTCACGCGCCACGCGCATGGCGGCAAGTGCGGCCGGCACGGCGGCGTCGAGCGAGGCGACGAAGGTGATGACGGTGCGATGGTGCGACACGTCGCTCGAGACGTCGAGCACATGCGCGCCCGGCGTTCCGGCGATGGCGTCGCGGATCGCCGCAATGACTACGGGATCACGACCTTCGGAGAAGTTGGGAACGCACTCGACGAGAGGCACGATGGCGGGATGGAAGTGACGGGCAATCTACTGATCGTTGAAAACTATACCGCGCGGCCGTTGAGGATATCGAGGAACCAGTCGTGCAGGACGCCGTTGGACGCAACGATGGTTCCGCCAATGAGCCGTGCGTCATTGCCCTCGAGGTCGGTGACGCGGCCGCCGGCTTCGCGCACCAGCAACACGCCCGCGGCGAGGTCCCACGGGTTGAGCCACAGCTCCCAGAAGGCATCGAAGCGCCCGCGAGCCACATCGGAGAGGTCGAGCGCCGCCGAGCCGGCTCGGCGCATGCCGGACACCTCGGGCATGAGGCGGCGCATCATGCGCAGATATTCATCGGCGCGGGTGACGTCCTTGAACGGAAAGCCGGTGCCGATGAGCGCCCGTGCCGGCGTGTCGATGGCCGACACGCGGAGGGGGCTCTCGTCGACGAAGGCGCCGCCACCGAGCGTCGCATGGCAGCAGCCGCCCCGTGCCACGTCGTGCATGACGGCCGCCTGCGGGGCGCCGTCGAGCGCGATGCAGATGGAGACGCCGTAATTGGGAAAGCCGTGCAGGAAGTTCGTAGTCCCGTCGAGCGGATCGACGATGGCGACCAGGCCGGCCTCGGGGTCGGCCTCGTTACTGAGTTCTTCACCGACGATGCGGATACCCGGGATGCGCGCGTGGAGGATATCGCGGATACGTTCTTCGGCGCCGAGGTCGACGTGGCTGACGAAGTCGGTGGCACTCTTGGCTTCCCACGCGATGGCGTGGTGCGTGCGGGCTTCGTGCGCAATGAACTCGGCAGCGGCGCCGGCGGCGGCCATGGCGGCATCGCGCCAGGCAAGTCGGTCGTGAGTGGACATGGGCGTAATCTGCTCTGTGCTCCTGCTGTCTAGAACCCTGCTTTCTGCCGTCTCGGCGTGAAGCCGCGGGATCGCGCCGAGACGGCGGACGGCAGCAACTCAGACGGCAGGGACGCAGGAGAACTGCGGATAGATCCCTTTGTCCGCGCCTGCTACTCCGCTTAGCTTTGCCCCATGGCACGCATCTTCAGTGGCATCCAGCCTTCGGGCGAGCTGCATATCGGCAATTATCTGGGCGCAGTCAAGAACTGGGTCCAGCTCCAGGCGACGCATCCCGGCGCCATTTACTGCGTGGTGGACTACCACGCCATTACTGGCAGCTACGATCCGGCGGTGCTGCGCGCGCGCCGGTGGGGGATGGCCAAGTCGCTGCTGGCGGCTGGCATCGATCCCGCGAAGGCGGTGCTGTTCATGCAGAGTGACGTGCCGGAGCACACCGAGCTGTCGTGGATTTTCACCACGATCACGCCGTTGGGCGACCTTGAGCGTCAGACGCAGTTCAAGGACAAGTCGGCGAAGGTGGAGAGTATTCCGGCGGGGTTGCTGATGTACCCGGTGCTCCAGAGCGCGGACATTCTGCTGTATCGTGCCGATAGCGTACCGGTAGGAGAGGATCAGATCCAACATCTGGAACTGGCGCGTGACACGTCGCGCAAGTTCAACCTCAAGTTCGGGGTGGAGTATTTCCCCGAACCCAAGCCGCTGCTGACACCGACCCGCCGCATCATGGGGCTCGACGGCAACGCCAAGATGTCGAAGTCGCTGGGCAACACGATTGGCCTGCTCGAGACCGACGACGAGATCTGGCAGAAGCTTCGGCCGGCGATGACGGACCCGCAGCGGGTGCGCAAGAGCGATCCGGGGCGCCCCGACGTCTGCAACATTTTCCAGCTGCACAAGGCGTTCAACGACGAGGCCACGGTGACGAACGTGGCCGCGCAGTGCAGCACCGCCGGCTGGGGCTGTATGGACTGCAAGAAGGTGTTGCTGGAAGGGATGGTGCAGGAGCTGACGCCGATTCGCCGCCGCAGCGAGGAACTGGACGCGGAACCGCAGCAGGTGCTCGACGCCATTGCCGACGGTGGTCGGACGGCGCGAGGCATTGCCCAGCAGACGATCACCGAAGTCCGTGAGATCATGGGCCTTGGTGCCGTGACGGCGGCGGCGCTGGGGTAACAGCGGGGCGGGGGGATGGGACGGCGGACGAGGTTGCCCGGGTGGGCGCCGCGTCGTCCCATCACACAGAGGCTGTAGGGAATTGCGTCGAATTCCCCCCCACCAGACTGTTACCGTGGCGATTGAACGCATTATCAAAGCAGCCGTCGAGCGCGGAGCGTCCGACGTGCACATCAAGTCGGACGACGTCGTGCGCGCGCGCATCGACGGCCGACTGGTCGTGCTGACGAAGCAGGCGCTGACCGCCGAACAGACGCGCGCGATTGCGCTGCATCTGATGAGCAATGATGCCGATCGTGCGACCATTGATACGTTGCGTGATTTCGATTGTTCATGGGCGTCGCCGGGTGTCGGGCGCTTCCGTGTGAATATTCTGCGGCAGCGGGCCACGCACTCCATCGTGATGCGTGTCATTCCCGAGCAGGTGCCCACGGTAGCCACGCTCAAGCTGCCGTCCGTGCTGACGCGTATTGCACACACGGAGCGCGGCATGGTGCTCGTGACCGGCGTGACGGGATCGGGCAAGTCGAGCACGATGGCGGCGCTGGTCAATGAGATCAACGCGACGTACGAGAAGCATATTCTCACGCTCGAAAACCCCATCGAGTTCATCCACGAAGATCTGCGCAGTTCGGTGACGCAGCGTGAAGTGGGCATCGATACGGACACGTTCCGCATGGGATTGCGTGCGGCACTGCGTCAGGACCCGGACGTGATTCTCATCGGCGAAATGCGTGACGCCGAGACGATCGACACGGCGATGAAGGCGGCCGAGACGGGGCACTTGCTCATCTCCACGCTGCACACGCCCGACGCGGCGAGCACCATCATGCGCATCGTCGCCATGTTCCCGCCGGAGGAGCAGTCGGTCGTGCGGATGCGTCTGGCGGAATCGCTGCACGCGGTGGTGTCGCAGCGCCTGCTGCCGCGTCGGAGTGGGCAGGGGCGCGTGGTGGCGGCGGAAGTGATGGTGGTGACGAGTACGATCCGTGATCTTATTGCCGAAGGGCGAATTGCCGAGATCAAGGACTACATTGCCGACGGGTCGCAGTACGGCATGCAGACGTTCGATCAGCACCTGACCGAACTGGTCAACAGCCACGAAATCGATTTCGAAGTGGCGAAGGGTGCCGCGAGCAATCCGGCCGACTTCGAACTGGCCTTTCGCATGGGCCGAACGCGGAAGACCCCGGCGATGTCGCAGGCCGGGCAGCTCGGTCGCGCGCCGGCCGGTAGCGCCGTGCCTCGTCCGGGGGCGCCGGCGGCGCCGGCCCATGGCTTGGGGGCCAACCCGCTGGGCACAGGTAACACGCTGCCCCCGCTGGCGACGAGTCCGACCGGTCACGAAAGCGTGACGAGCCCCAATCCGCTCAAGAATGACACCGTCTTCGGCAGCGGATTCGAAAGCCTGTTCGGCGGCTGAGCCCTAGACGCTGCACATAGAGTCTCCGCGTGTAAATTGCGCGGATGTCCAACCTCTCCGTTGCTCAGCTGGGCGGGCTCATGGTGCCCGCCGTCTCCACGTTCACTGCCTCCGGTGAACTCGATGGCGCTGCGTTTCAGCGCAACCTCGATGCTCACCTGTCGTTCGGGATGGACGGTGTGCTGGTCGGCGGCAGCAGCGGCGAATCCGCGTTGCTCGAAAACGACGACCGGCGGCAGCTGCTCGCCTGGGCCCGTGAGCGCATCCCGCAGGACAAGTGGCTGCTGGCGGGCGTGGGCAGCGAAAGCACCCGTCTGACGATTCAGCGCGCGAAAGACGCGAAGGACGCGGGCGCGACGGCGGCGCTGGTGATCTCGCCGCACTATTTCCTGAAGCGCATGAACGAGCAAGCGCTGCTTGCGCACTTCCGCGCGGTGGCCGATGCGAGCCCGTTGCCCGTGCTGCTGTACAACATGCCGGCGTATACGCACATCGTGCTCAGCCCGTCGTTCGTGCACGAGATGGCGCAGCACGAGAACGTGATCGGCATGAAGGACAGCGCGGGCAACATCCCCGTGCTGCAGCAGTATCTCGAAGCGCAGAGCGATTCATTCAAGGTCCTGACGGGAAGCGGTGGTACCGTCGTCCCGGCGCTGGAGGCTGGTGTCTCGGGCGCGATCCTCGCGATCGGCTTGTATGCGGGCCCCGCGGTGCGCCGCATGGTCGATACGTATCGTGCGGGTGATCATGTGGCCGCCGCCGAGATGCAGAAGACGCTGACGCCGCTGGCGACGGATATCGCGGGCGCCATGGGGCCTGCCGGCATCAAGGCCGCAATGGATCTCGTGGGCCTTAGTGGTGGTGCGCCGCGCTCACCGCTCCTGCCCGTGGTTGGTGCGGAGCTCGAGATCGTGCGCGAGCGGCTGACCGCCGCGGGACTGCTGTAGGGACCGACTACACCGTTGCCGTGCGCATCTCGTCGAGAATGGCTGCGGCCGCGGCGGGTGTGCCGCTGAGCCATCCCTGACGCCATACCAGCTCGAGGTCGAGCGTTTCGCCGCGCTGCTCCGCATGATCGGCACGTTCTGCGAGATACACGGCTTCGGCAATCGGGTTGGGGGAGGTGCGCGCGGCCCCCAGGCGGTGGTGCGTCCCGATGGCTTGGGCGCCCTTCTCGCCGATGCCCCAGCGTGATGCCGCAAGTGCTCCGAGGGATTCGTGTACGTGCTGCAGCATCAGCGACGCAAAGCCGATGTCGATCACGAGCGAGCGGCGTCGCTGTGTGCGCAAGTGCGAGATGCGATCGAAGACGATGAGCTTGCCCACGTCGTGCAGGACGGCGACAGCGAATGTTTCTTCGCGATCGGCGCTGAAGGCGGGCGCGAGCGCGCGGGCGAGCGGCGCCATGCGCACCATGTGATCCCACACCTTGTTGGCCATGGCGGTGAACTCGCCGCCGGGCTGACTGAGCAGGCCTTGCACCGAACTCGCCAGGACGACGCTGCGCGCACCGTCCATGCCGATGCGATCGAGCGATTGGCCGATGGTGAGGACCTGTCCGCGGCCGGCCGAGAAGATGGCCGAGTTGGCGGTGCGGAGGAGCGACTGCATGAGCGCGGGGTCGCTGCCCAGCGTGTCGGCCAGCTTCGCTCTCGACACGTTCGGATCATCGAGCAGCGTGAGCGTGTCACGCGCCGCCGAGGGCAGCTGCCGAATGACCGCATCGGGACCATCGGAGAGCGAACGAATGAGTTCGGCCACGTCGTCCTGCTCGGATGCCACGGGATGCTTGCGACGGAGCTTCTCGACTTCGTTCAGCCGGTTGCCGAACTCGGCGTCCCACGCGGTATAGGCGATGTCTTCGTCTGCCGCTTCGTGGACCGGCACGGAGTAGAGATCGTTGGTCTCTTCGGCGAGTGCGCGGATGGACTCGTCGTCGATGAAGGGCAGTGGTTTCGAATCAGTCTGCTGCGGGCTCTTCCGAGTCTCGCGCGGCGGCGTGGCGGGCGCACCCGTAGAACTCCCCAACACCTTTCGAAACCAGCTCATCTCTACTGCTCCTCCGGAACGACGGTGCGACTGCACTCACGCGACGTCGGCCCAATCCGACGTGGCGCAGCACGTCGACGCCTGCTGTTGATGATTTTCGGTGCTTCCCCCGGTTTCTTGAGTTCCCCGTTTGCGAAACTCAAAGATCGCGGATCTCGTATTGGTGAACATGTTTTCACTCGTGCTGCTGATGATGGCGCTGGCTACGGGCCTCGTGCTTGTGCCACTCGGATTGCCGGGATTGTGGGTCATGCTCGGCGCGACGCTCGTGTACTGGTTGGCAGTGCCCGCTGGGAGCGTCGGACTCGTCACGCTCCTGGTCGTGTCGGCGCTGGTGGTGACCGCCGAGGTGGTGGAGTTCACGGTGGCGGGCCGCTACGCGCGCCAATACGGGGGATCGCGGCGGGCGTCGTGGGGCGCGATCCTTGGCGGCATTGTGGGCGCCGTGGTGGGTGTGCCGGTGCCCGTGCTGGGCTCGATGGTGGGCGCCTTCGCGGGGGCCTTCGTCGGGGCGCTGGTTGCCGAGTTCACGGTGCCCCGGGAGCGTCGGGGGGAGCCGTTGACGGTGGCCAAGGGGGCCTTGCTGGGGCGGGTGGTGGCGGCGGCGCTGAAAGTGGGCTTTGGTCTGGCGATCGTGGTGTGGGTTGGGGCGGCGGCGCTGGTGGGACGGTTGTCGGGAACGGGGTGATTTCCTGTCCCGATTCGCCGCATGTCATTGATTACAGCCCTTGTCGGCCTAGATTTCATCAACGCCCCGCGGACCGTCCGCGGGGCGTTTTTTGTGCGCGGCCGTCCAGGTCGCCGGAGAGCTGATCGCATGTTCGATTCGAAGACGCGCACCGTCGTAGTCGTGGGCGCGCAGTGGGGCGACGAGGGGAAGGGCAAGCTGGTCGATGTGCTCGCCGAGCAGGCCGACTGGGTGGTGCGCTACCAGGGTGGCGCCAACGCCGGTCACACGGTGCACATCGGCGACAAGTCCTTCATCCTGCACCAGGTCCCGAGCGGGATTCTGCACCCGGGTGTGCGTTGTGCGATTGGCAACGGTGTCGTCATGGATCCCGAGACGCTCTTCACGGAAGTCGACGAACTCGTCGAGGACGGCGTGGACGTCGAGGGGCGGCTCTATGTGAGCGAGCGCGCGCATCTGGTGATGCCGTATCACAAACTGGTGGACAAGGCGAGCGCGGCCAGCAAGGCGATCGGCACAACGGGTCGCGGGATCGGTCCCGCGTACGAAGACAAGGTGGCGCGTCGCGGCGTTCGGGTGCTCGACCTGCGCAACACCGAGCGGCTGCGCGAGCTGGTGACGCTGGGGGTCGAGCGGGCGAACGCGCAGCTCGAGCGTTCGGGGAGCGATATCCGCGCAAGTGTCGACGAGACGATGGCGACGCTGGCCGCACTGGCGCCGCGTCTGCTGGGTCTCGCGGAAGACGTGGGGCTGTGTGTGCATCGCGCCATCAAGAGCGGGGCCGCGGTGCTGCTCGAGGGCGCGCAGGGCTCGCTGCTGGACATCGACCACGGCACGTATCCGTTCGTGACGTCGAGCAACACGACGGTGGGCGGTGCGGCGACCGGCGTCGGCATTTCGCCGATGGCGCTGAACGCGGCGCTGGGCGTTGTGAAGGCGTATACGACGCGTGTCGGTAACGGCCCGCTACCCACGGAGCTTGCAGAGCCGCTGCAGAGCCACGTGCGTCAGCTGGGGCACGAATTCGGCGCCACGACGGGACGTCCGCGCCGCTGCGGGTGGTTCGACGGGGTGGTGGTGCGCTACGCGGCCCGTGTGAACGGCTTGACGGGATTGGCGATCACCAAGCTCGACGTGCTCGACACGCTCGATGAGTTGGCGGTGTGCACGGGGTACAAGGTGGGTGACGACCTGTACACGGAGTTTCCGGCGGATTTGGCGTTGCTCGAAAAGGCCGAGCCGGTGTACGAGTGGTTCCCCGGCTGGAAACAGTCGACGCAGGATGCGCGCACGTTGAGCGATCTACCGGCAGCGGCGCGTGCGTACCTCGACCGCCTGGAGCAATTGTGCGACGCCCCGATCGCGTATGTGAGCGTCGGCACACGGCGCGACCAGATCATTCCTGTCGCCAGGGCGTGATGCCCGGACGTGCCGCGTGAGCGCGTCGGCGGGGCAGGCCGACGCGCCGGTACAGGTCGATGTGGCGGTGGTCGGGGCCGGCCCCTGCGGGCTGGCGGCGGCCATCGCGGCGCAGCGCGCGGGGATGTCGGCCCTGGTATACGACCGCGGCTGTCTGGTGAATGGCATCGCGAGCTATCCCACGTACATGTCGTTTTTCTCCACGGCGGAGCGGATCGGTATTGGTGGCGTGCCGTTCATCGTGGCGACTGATAAACCCACCCGCCGTGACGCGCTCGCGTACTACCGTGGCGTCGCCGATCTGTACGATTTGGACGTGCGACAGTACGAGCGGGTGGAGTCGCTGCGGGCGGTGCGGGTCGACCCGCGCGCGGGGCGGCCGGAAGCGGTCTTGGGTGCGCCAATGGCGCGTCCGGCGCGCTGGCTGCTGCGTAGCGAAACGCGTACGGGGGCCGTGCGCGACGTGGCGGCGCACGCCGTCGTGGTGGCGACCGGCTACTTCGGTCGCCCGAACCGGCTGGGCGTGCCCGGCGAGTCGCTGCCGCACGTGCAGCATGGCTACCTCGAAGGACACAGTGCTTGGCGCGAGCCGGTCGTGATCGTGGGGGGAGCGAACTCGGCGGTCGATGCCGCGCTCGACATGTATCGCGCCGGTGCCCGGGTGACGATGGTGCACTTCGGCGAAGGGCTCGACAGCAATGTGAAGCCGTGGGTGCGTCCTGACATCGAGGCGCGCCTGCGCGAGGGGAGCATTGCGGCCCGCTTCGGGGCGCGCGTCGTGGCCATCGAGCCGGATGCGGTCGTGGTGGAGGGTCCCGACGGCTCGACGCGCATTCCGGCGACCCAGGTGTACACCATGACCGGGTATCTCCCGGAAACTGGGCTGCTCGAGCAGGTCGGCGTGCCGATCGACGCGGCGAGCGGCATTCCCGCGCACGATCCGCTGACCATGGCTACGCCGCTTCCGGGGATCTACCTTGCGGGAGTGATTGCCTCGGGTAACCAGGCCAATCGTATCTTTATCGAGAACGGCCGCGATCACGGTGATGCGATCGTGGCCCATCTGCAATCCTCGTGGCGCTGACCCGCGTCACGATTCACCTGCGCCCCGTTTCCGTATGAGCAATCCCGATGTGATGGACAAGCTGGTGTCGCTGTGCAAGCGTCGCGGCTTCATCTTCCAGTCGTCCGAGATCTATGGCGGCACGGGATCGGTGTGGGATTACGGCCCGCTCGGCGTCGAGCTGAAGAAGAACATCAAGGACCGTTGGTGGCACGCGATGGTGCGCTCGCGCGATGACATCGAAGGACTCGATGCGGCCATTCTGATGCACCCGCGGACATGGGAAGCGTCGGGGCACGTGGCCGGGTTCGTCGATCCGCTCGTGGACTGCAAGGTGTGCAAGGGGCGTTTCCGCGCCGACAAGCTCGAAGATGCGAAGTGCCCGCAGAAGCCGAGCAAGCAGCCCGGCCAACATGATGCGTGCGCGCTGACGGAAGCGCGTCAGTTCAATCTGATGTTCAAGACGCACATGGGCGCGCTCGAGGAGAGCGCGAGCATCGTGTATCTGCGTCCGGAAACGGCGCAGGGTATTTTCGTGAACTTCCTGAACGTGCAGCAGTCGATGCGTCAGAAGGTGCCGTTCGGCATCGCGCAGATCGGCAAGGCGTTCCGCAACGAAATCACGCCAGGCAATTTCATTTTCCGTACGCGTGAGTTCGAGCAGATGGAGATGCAGTTCTTCGTCGAGCCGGGCACGGACATGGAGTGGTTCGAGCAGTGGAAGGCGATGCGCATGCAGTGGCATCTCGACCTTGGTCTGTCGAAGGACCGTTTGCAGTTCCATCAGCACAGCGCCGGCGAACTCGCGCACTACGCGCGCGCGGCGTTCGACGTGACGTTCGACTTCGGTGGGACGCTCGGCTTTCAGGAAATCGAAGGCGTGCACAATCGTGGCGATTTCGATCTCACGCAGCACCAGCAGTATTCGAGCAAGAAGCTAGAGTACTTCGATCAGGTGAACAACAAGCGCTACGTGCCATACGTGATCGAAACCTCGGTCGGTGCCGATCGCGTGACGCTGGCGGCGCTGGTGAATGCGTATCGTGAAGAAGCGGTGGAAGGGGAGGCGGAAGGGCGCGTGGTGCTGGGTTTGCACCACGCGATTGCGCCGATCAAGGCGGCGATTTTCCCGCTCACGAAGAAGGACGGCCAGCCGGAGATGGCGCACGCCATTCTGAATGACCTCCGCAACAGCTTCACGGTGGACTACGACGAGACGGGCTCGATCGGCAAGCGGTACCGCCGTCAGGACGAAGTGGGTACGCCGTTCTGCATCACGGTGGACCCGCAGAGCACTGGTGACCAGACGGTGACGGTGAGAGATCGGGACACGCTGGCGCAGGAGCGCGTGGCGGTCGGGTCGCTCAAGGCTTACTTGGCGGCCAAGCTGGTTTGACGGCGGTCCGGGTTCACTACGGTAGGGGAACTACGGTAGGGGACCTACGCGACGAGAACTACGGGAGGGGAAAAACGGGAGGGCAACTACGCTAGGGCAACGACGCGTAGGGGCCTCCCGTTTTTTGTTGCCTCTGGTTGGGGTCGGGGGGCGCTTCGCGGTGTCGATGTCGCGGGGTCGGGGGCGTTGGTGTGGGGACGTGGTTGCCCTCCCGTTTTTCCCCTCCCGTAGTTCTCCTCGCGTAGTTCCCCTCCCGTTGTTTCCCTACCGTTGTTCACCCCGACTGCAGTTCAGCGAGATCCCGTCGCAGGCCGTACTTTCTGCAATCCACCTCAATCCTCCGCTCATGCTTTCTGTGCGTACGATCGCGCTGCTGGCGTTGCCAGCGGCCGCGCTGCTTCAGCCGCCGGCGCGTCCGGCCGGCCGTCCCCAGCCGCCGTCGGCGGCCTTGTCGCCCGTCACGCTCGACTCGGCGTTCCTCAAGAACTTTCGCTGGCGCAACATCGGTCCCGATCGCGGTGGCCGGTCCATCGCCGCCAGCGGTGTGAAGGGGCGGAAGAACGAGGCCTATTTCGGTGCGACCGGCGGCGGGCTCTGGAAGACCACGGACGGTGGAGAGACGTGGTCGCCGGTGACTGACGGGCAAATCACGAGCGCCTCAGTGGGCGCCGTGGCGGTCAGCGAGTCCAACCCGGACGTCGTGTATATCGGCACGGGCGAAAGTGCGATCCGCGGCAACATCATGCCCGGCGACGGCATCTACAAGAGCATCGACGCCGGCAAGACGTGGAAGCACATGGGGTTCCGCACGGTTGACGCAATCTCGAAGATCCGCGTGCATCCCACCAACCCCGACATCGTGTACGCCGCGGTGTTCGGAAAGTACAGTGCGCCGAGCGAAGAGCGGGGCGTGTTCAAGAGCGTGGATGGTGGCAAGAGTTGGAAGCGCGTGCTGTTCCGCGACGCGAAGAGTGGCGCGGTGGACATTGCGCTCGACCGCACCAATCCGCAGGTGATGTACGCGGCCATCTGGGAAGCGTACCGCAAGGAATATCAGATGTCGTCGGGCGGACCGGGCTCGGGGCTTTTCAAGAGCACGGACGGCGGTGAGACGTGGACGGAGATCACGCGCGCGACGGGACTTCCGTCGGGGCTCGTGGGCAAGATCGGTGTGGCGGTGACGGCGGCCAAGCCGGGTCGCGTGTACGCACTCATCGAGAACGAAAACGGTGGGCTCTTCATGAGCGACGACGCGGGCGCGTCGTGGAAGCTCATGAACACCGACCGCAACATCCGTCAGCGTGCGTTCTACTACACGCACCTCTTTGCAGACCACAAGAACGCCGATCTCGTATACATCGAGAACGTGTCGTTCTATCGCTCGACCGATGCCGGCAAGACGCTCGTGAGCATCGGCAACGGCAGCCACGGTGACTGGCACGATCTGTGGATCGATCCGGAAGATCCGGAGCATCTTGTTGCCGGTAACGACGGTGGCGGTACGGTGACGTTCAACACGGGCAAGCAGTACACCGCGCAGGATTTCCCCACGGCGCAGTGGTATCACGCGATCACCACCAAGCACGTGCCGTTCCATGTGTGCGGATCACAGCAGGACAACAGCACGCTGTGCACGCCGATGAACTGGAACATGGGGCGCCAGAATGCGGCGCCGGGCCAGGAAGCGCAGGGCGGCACGGCGGTGTCGTATCAGGCGGGCGGCGGCGAGCCCGGCTACATCGCCCCCGATCCGCTGGACGTGGATGTGTTCTACTCGGGTACGAACAACGGCGGCTACGTCGACAAGTTCAACAGGAAGACCGGCCTGTCGCGCGAAGTGAATCCGTATCCCTGGTTCTACTCCGGCGAACCGTCCAAGGAGATCAAGGAACGTTGGCAGTGGACGTTCCCCATTCTCTTCTCGCCGATCGATCCCAAGTTGTTGTTCGTGTCGTCGCAGCGGTTGTGGTCGTCGCGCGACGGCGGACGCACGTGGAAGAATCTCAGTCCCGATCTCACGCGTCATGCGCCGGAAACGCAGGAGAAGTCCGGCGGCCCCATTACGGGCGACATGAACGGCCCAGAGGTGTACGGCGTGATCTTCTCGGTGGGGCCGAGCAAGAAGGATGTGAACGTGATCTTCACCGGCTCCGATGACGGACTGGTGCACGTCACGCGCAACGGCGGCACCACCTGGACCAATGTCACGCCGAAGGACATGCCGGACTTCGGTCGTGTTTCGCAGATCGATGCGTCGGCGTTCGATGCCGGTACCGCGTACATCTCCGTACGTCGCCCGCTGCTCAACGACCGCGCGCCGTACATCTTCAAGACCACCGATTACGGCAAGACGTGGACGAAGATCGTGAACGGCCTTGGTGCCGAAGACTACGTGCATGCCGTGCGTGAAGATCCCACGCGCCGCGGGCTGCTCTATGCCGCAACGCAGCACGGGGTGTACATCTCGTACGACGACGGTGCGCAGTGGCAGAGCCTCAAGCTCAACATGCCGGACGTGCCGGTGGCCGACCTCATCGTCGAGCGCGATGAACTGGTGATCGCGACGCACGGTCGCAGCTTCTGGGTGCTCGACAACGTGGCACCGTTGCGTCAGGCGTCTCCGACGGTGCTGGCCGCCAAGTCGTACCTGTTCACGCCGGCGGTGGGGCTGCGCTCGTCGCCGGGGGTGACGTTGAGCTGGCGCTTCGCCGAGAAGCCCAAGCGGGCGACGCTCGCGATTCTCGACTCGGTGGGCACGGTGCTGCGCGAGTTCACTGGCGATACGGCGGCGCCGTCCGCTGCCGGCCCTGGTGGTGGTCGCCGTCGCGGCACGGCCAGTGAGTTCCCGCTCGCGGCCGGCCTCACGCGCTTCATGTTCGACTTGCGCGCGACGGGCATTGAGAGCTTCCCCGGGATGATTTTGTGGGGAGCTGGCACCGCCGGACCGGCGCTGCCGCCGGGGCGCGACACGGTACGCCTGACGGCCGACGGCCAGGAGCTCAAGACCGCACTGCGCATTCAGCGCAGCCCGCTGCTCCCCGAAGTCACCGACGCCGACTTGCGCGCGCAGTACGCGTTCGGCACGAAGGTGCGCGACAAGACGAACGAAGCGCAGCGAGCCGTCATCGAGATTCGTCGCGTGAAGGCGCAGCTGGATGATCGCTACACGCGGGCCAAGGACGACGCGGCACTCAAGACGAAGGGCGAAACGCTGCGCAGCAATGCGTTCGCCGTCGAGCAGAGCGTGTATCAGGTGAAGAATCAGAGTGGTCAGGATCCGCTCAACTTCCCTATTCGCGTGAACAACCGTCTCGCCAATCTGCTGTCGATGGCCGAACGCGGTGATGGCCCGCCGGGCACCTACATGCCGGAAATTCTGGGCATCCTCACCAAGGAGCTTTCGGGCTATCAGTCGACGCTGGAGAAGGTGTGGAAGACGGATCTGACGGCTGTGAACGCTGAGCTGGCGCGTCTCAAGCTGCCGCCGCTCGATCCCAAGTGCACGGTAGTGGCCGGATGCTCGGCCACGCCGTGACGCGTCCGATGCGCCAGGTGGTGCTGAGCGTCGTCGTGCTCAGCACCATTGGCTGCGGGTCGAGTCTTTTTGCGAAAGCCGAAACGGCGATGACGGGATGTGTCGCGGTGCGCAATCCGCTGTTCAAGGCGGGGCGGGCCGAGCAGGCCCTGGCCCTGCCGCTTCCTGCGGCGGTGGAAACGCTGGCGACAGAGACCGCCTACAACTTTGGCTTCAAGGTGTACCGGGAGGCGGCGAAGGCGGCGGAGACGCAGGCGGAGCTCACCTGTGCGCTCGAACTCGGCTCGCACTACGTTGACGAGGATGTACGAGTGTGGCTGTCCGGTTACTTGCGTAGTCCCAACCCGCCGGTGGCGGCGCATGCGAAGCGCTTGCTGGAGAAGCAGCTAGAGAAGCTCGGGCGTGTGGCGCCGCGCTGACACTGGCTTTGGTGTTGTGGCCGGTTCGTAGAACTGCGCTCACAGAGACATCCGAGGAACAGAGGCCACAGAGCCTACTCCGCAACTATGGGAGTAGGCTCTGTGGCCTCCGTTTCTCGGATGTCTCTGTTAATGCCGTTCAGCGACGCTCGGGAACGGCGCCGAAGTTGGCGACGCGATCGATGCCTGCAGATAGCGTCACCATTCCGAAATTGATCACGAGTCCGAGCGGAAGATGCATCAGTTTGAGGTACGTAAGCAGCTGACGCTGGTAAACCGGCGACGGGCGTTCGGTGCTCTTGAGTTCCACGACGAGTTCCCGTTCAACGAGCAGGTCAATGCGGAACCCAAAATCGATTCGTTCACCGTCATACGTGAATGGCACAAGCAATTGACGATCAACGTGTAAACCCCTTTTGAGAAGCCGGCGATAGAGGATCTCCTCGTACGCTGACTCGAAGAGACCCGGGCCCAGGGTGCGGTGCAGTTGGATGGCTTCCCCGATGACGATTCGCGTGAGAGGCGTGTCGTGCGACATGCCGATAGCTACGCGATGGTGTCAGGGGCCAGTCACTTCTTGCGCCAAAGGGATGGGGAGCGCGGTGGATTAACACTCGCAGGGCGCTGGCGTCCAATGGAGTGAAGGCCGGCGGGGACTGCGACGCAGTGGGCGGCGCGGACGGCGGTCTCACATATACGGAGGATAGCCCCATGCGTCGTTTCGTAATTGCGGCCGTTATTGCGGTTGCCGCCCCGTGTCTCTCGGCTGGCGCGCAGACGGTGAAGCAGGAAGTGCGCGAACTTCGTGATGCCAAGAAGGAAGTGAATCACGATCAGCGTGATCGCCGCCACGCGGCGCGCGGCGGTGATTCGTTGGCAGTCAGGAACGAGACGCGCGAGATTCGCGAGGGCAAGCGTGATGTGAAGCAGGAGCGCCGCGATGTGAAGCGCGCGGTGGTCAAGAAGCGCAACGACTGATGGCGTGTGAAATACGAAAGCGGCGCACCCGGTGATCGGGTGCGCCGCTTTCGTGTGTCGAGCGATGTGGCTTAGCGCTCGATCTTCACGCCAACCATGCCCCACGGCTTGTAGAACTCGTAGCTCGGGTCGTCGCCGCCACCGCCGCGGTTCTGGCGGTTGCCGACGTAAGCGCGGAGCGGGGTGTTGGAGAGGTTGATAGCCTCGGCGAAGATCTTCACACCCTGGCGGAGCTGGTAGCTGCCCGACGCGTCGACCTGGAAGCGCGACTTGGTGCGCGTATCGGCTTCGGGGGAAACGGCGCTGATCGTGGAGACGAACGAGCCCGAGTAGTTGCCGCCGACGCGCAGCGACAGCGGACCACGATCGAAGAAGAGGCCCACGTTACCGGCCTGCGGCGTCTGCTCCGGGATGGGCGCGTCCACGCCTTCGCGGCCGCGGCCCGGAATGTCCGCCGAGGACTTGGTGTACGTGTAGTTCGCGTTGATGCCGAACGACTTGAGGATACCCGGGAGGAACGTGAAGTTCTGCTGCCAGGCGACTTCGAAGCCGTAGAGGCTTGCCGTCGGGCCGTTCACAGGCTGGATGATCTGCTGCGCGTCAGGGCCGACGGCATCCTCCGCCGTGCGGGCGCGGGCGGTCGAGTAGATGAAGTTGTTGAGCGACTTCGCGAACGCACCGGCCGAGATGAAGCCGACGTCCTTGAAGTAGTGCTCGATCATGAAATCATAGTTGACGGCGGTCGTGGCCTTGAGGTCCGGATTACCGATGCTGGCCGTCTGCTGGCCGGCCTGCACGTTGACGAACGGCACCATATCGCCGAACTGCGGACGTACGAGCGCCGTGGTCACCGCCGCCTTCACGTTGGTGTACTCGCTCACGCGATACGTCGCGTTGACGCTCGGGAAGAAATTGACGTAGCTGCCCTCGGCCGACGTCTCGCGAATGGGTTCCGCCAAGGCGGTGCCTGCCGTGTTGAGGCGGACGACATTACCGGTGTTGTTCACGTTCGTGGCTTCGACACGCACACCCGGCACGAGGCGGAAGTTGCCGGCGTCGAGGTTGGCCATGAGGTAACCGGCGTAGACGTCTTCCTTCACCTTGAACGAACCGCCCGCGGTCGCGGTCGCCGACGAGAGAGCGTTCACGGTGAACGCGTTCGGGTTGTTCTTGATGAAGTCCCGCATCCGCGTCGGGTCGAACATGCGGCCGAATGCGTAATCGTTGTCGAAGATGTTGCGGCCGACGGTTTCCGCGGTCAGCGCGTTCATGAGCGTGGCAGCGGTCGCATTGAGCGAATTCGCGCCAAGTGCGTTGGTGTAATTGGTGGTCGTCAGGATGTTCGAACGATCCTTCAGACGCGCGGCGAGTCCGCCCTTGAGCGTTCCGGTGAACCCACCGAACTGCACCGGGATGGAGCCGTTGATCTTGGCCGACAGATCTTCGTCGCTGTTGTCCCGCACTTCGTTCGCGAGGCTGTTGAATGGGAAGCGCGTGGGGTCGTCGAACGAACCCGTGACGACGTAGGCGCGCGGACGCTCGGCGTCGGCGAAGTTG
>JAIXTI010000040.1 GCA_027484025.1 bacterium | reverse complement strand
GCCTGGACCTGCGCAGCCAGCGGCGCCGCGATCTGCCCGGATTCGGGTGGCACCGGCACGCTGGACCACGTCGTGGCGACCTTGCCCACGGGCGGCACGCTGACCTACGCCTACTTCGGCAACGTCACCGGTCGTCCCGCGCAGATCGTCAACGTCGCCGAGGTCAGCCTGCCGGTCGATACCACCATCGAGGATCCGAACGCTGGCAACAACGGCGCGACGGATACCGACCAGCTCGACGACCTGTTCGCCGACGGCTTCGAAGCCCCGGGCATCAACGCGGCCAGCGGCGGCTTCCGACTGCCAGGCGCCAGCCTGCGCAGCGCGCTGGACGAGGTTGCACGGGTCACGTATCGCCTGAGCGACGTCCGCGGCGAAGCGCTGCGGGTCTATGCCCGGGTGGTTGGTGGTGAGCTGCAGGTGGCGCTGGCGGTGCGCAGTGCGGATGGCAGCCTGCGGCTGGGCAACTGGCAGACGCCTGCCGGCGAGCCGGAGCTGAGCTGGACGGCGACGCCGGTGGCAGGGGGCTGGGTGTTGAGCAGCGCCGGACTGCGCTGACACGCAAGGGCCCGCGGTGCGACGGCGCACCGCGGGCTCCGACCTCGAACCGACCTGGCGCCGCACTCGGCGCGCCACCCGCGGCGCAGGGTGCGACGCGGGTGGCGATGCATCGTCCAACCCGCACGGCCCGGGCCGGCGATAATCAGCCCCCTCGAAGGCCGTGACGGAGTTGGAGCATGAGTTACGTCGTCCAGTTCTGGCATCCGCCGGTCGAATGGCGACACCCCGGCTCAATGGCCGAGGTCCTGAAGATGCTCGACATCCTCGGCCGGCGCCATACCAGCGAGCCGCGCTTTCGCACGCTGGCGCAGCGGCTGACCGCACGCTTCCCCTGCATCAGCTCGCCTGCGGCCGATGAGCTCGACGAGTCCGAGCTGGCCTGGTCGGACGGGCCGCTGGACGGTCGCTGCGACACGGCGGTGTACGGCATCGGTGTGGCCAGCAATCGCCTCGACGAGGTGTTGCCGTTCGTATGCGAAACCGCGCAGCAGTTGGGCCTCAGCGTTTTCGACGATCAGGACGGCTGCGCCCATCTGGCGAACGGGGTGGTCATCAGCGTCGACGCGGGGGAGCAGCCGCGGGTCTTCCGGTCGCCACCGCGCGGCGAGGCGCTACCGGACAAGGACGCGCTGCTCGATCGGGTCGCGACGGCACTCGGTCCGCGACTACAGTCGCAAGGCTTTTCGGTCCTGCGCCGTGATCCGCGGGGGCAGGCCGATCGGGGCTACGCCGAGCTGCAGTGGCAGCAGCCGACGCCGATCGGCTGGGTCCGCTTGCTGGTCGTCGCCCTCGACAAGCGGCCGGGCGCGGTGAGCCTGAAGGTATATGTGGAGGCGCTGGCCGAGCCGGTGTCGCGCTGGCGGTTGAACGTGTTTCACGGCGGCCGGGTGCCGGTCGACGCCAATCCGCTGACCACCGCCGGCATGTGGACCCGGCGCTGGATGAACGATCCAGCCGGCCTGACCGGCGGCACCAGCGGCGAACTCGTCATGCACGACCTTGATCAGCTGGATTGCGGTCTGGCGCAGCTGGACGCGCAGATCGCCGAGCGGCTGACGCCGATGCTCGCGGCGTTCCAGAGCCTGCAGGCGCTGGCGGTGGCGCTGTATCCGCAGCGTCTGGACTTCTCGCCGTGGTTCAACGGCCTGCCGGCCGCGGCGGACGCGCTGGTGGCGGCCCATCTCAGCCAGGCCCCGTGGACCGACGCCCTGATCGCCGAACTGGAAGCCCAGCCGGTTCCCGAGCTGCGGCAGGACAAGCTGGCGGCAGCCTTCCTGAGCTCCCGAGATCAGGCCTTACACGCACACACCATGGCCTGCATCGCGGCGATCCGCAGCCGCCCGCGGCCGACCGGTCCGCGGCCGCCGCTGCGCTGGGGACGGCGCTGAGACGGGACGCCGCGACTGCGTGACCGGTGCGGCTAGTCGCGCAGCCGCGCTCTGAGCCACGCCACGCCGCCGAGCTGGCGCATCTGCTGCTGCACCCAGCGCTGTCGCTGCTCGAGGTACGCGCCCGGTCGATCGAGGCGATAGCGGCGCGGGGCTGGCAGCAGCACGGCCAGTCGGGCGGCCTGTTCGGCGCTGAGCGCACCCGCGGCGCGGCCGTAGTGGTGGCGGGCGGCGGCGCAGGCGCCGTACACGCCCGGGCCCCATTCGGCGACTTGCAGGTACAGCGCGAGGATCCGCGGCTTCGGCAGCAGCGCCTCGACCAGTACGGTGAACCAGGCCTCCAGCCCCTTGCGCAGCCAGCTGCGGCCGCTCCACAAGAACAGGTTCTTGGCAACTTGCTGGCTGATGGTGCTGGCACCACGCAGGCTGCCGCCGGCGCGGGCACTGTCGACCGCCCGCTGCAGCTCGGTCCAGTCGAAGCCGTGGTGCTCGAAGAAACGCTGGTCCTCCGAGGCGATCACCGCCAGCGCGAGGGTCTCCGGCAGCGCGGGCAATGCGCAGCGCATCTCGCGATATGGCTGGCCGGCGGCCCAGGCCTCGGCGCGGCGCTCCAGCATCAGTCCGCTGAGCGGCGGGTCCCACCAGCGGTAGGCCAGCACCCAGCCGGCGCTGAGCAGGACGAAGCTGGCGACCAACCAGGCGAACGCCCGGAGGGCGCGGCGCCACCACGGGCGCGGGGCTGGGACGGGGCTCGGGCTCATGGCGGTTCGGCGTGGCGGTCCGGCGGCAGCGGATTGTGCGTGAGCGCAGCGAGCGGCAGTCGACGCATCCGCCGGGATGACGACCGGGCCAACCTGACACGCGGCGGACCTCAGCCCGACGCGGACTCGTCCGGACCGATCCCGATCGACGCGATCAGCGACTCGCGGATCCAGTCCTGCAGGGCGGCCGCGCCACGGGCGGGGTCCAGCCCGGTGCCGAGGCAGGCGGCTACAAAGGGCTCGCCGGCCTGCAGGGTTTCGGCCAGCGCCGCGAGTTCCGGCTCCAGCGAGCGGAAGCAGGACTGACCGTTGCGGCGCCAGACCATCACGCGCACTTCCGGGTCATCCGCCCGCGGTGTGGCCGGCCGCTCGCCGGCGCGCAGCTGGTG
>JAIXTI010000177.1 GCA_027484025.1 bacterium | reverse complement strand
TTGCGCCGCGAAGTCCCCCACCTTCAGGTGATTGGGCACGTCGCCGCCGACCGGTACATCATCGGGAACCACGTTGTGGTATGAAAGCACCAGCGAGCATCCGGTGAGGCGCCGCCTGGCAATCGCAGCAACTCCTGAAGCGACGAGACCGTGTTCAACCAGTCGCTTCGCCAGCGTACGGACGCTCACAACGGTGTTCCTGGCACCGCGCTAGCCGCGCTGATGCTTGGTGGGACCTTCGACGGCCGCCAAGAACCGGCTGGCATCGTTTGACCATGCATAGCGTCCGCTGACGGCCTCGCGCCCGTTCGTGCCAAGCGTCTCGCGCAAAGAGCGGTCGAGCAGCAGCTTCACGAGGACATCGGCGAGCGCCGCCGCATTCTCAGGTTCCACGAGCATCCCGCACGACGCGTCATCGATGATGCGTCGCATGGAGGGAACATCGGACGCCACCACCGGTAAGCTGGCACCCATGTAATCGAACAGCTTGTTCGCGAGCGTAATGCGAATGTGCTCGGTGGCTACGAACGGCAATACGCCAACTTGCGCGTGCCGAAGATACGCCGGATGGGTATCATGATGCTTCCAGCCCAGAAAGCGTACATGCTGCTGCAGCGACTGCTCGGCCACCTGCGCCTCGAGCAGCGGGCACTCCCGACCATCACCGACCACGACGAACAACGCCGTCGGAACGGACCGCAGTACGGTAGGCATCGCATCGATGACGTAGCGGAGTCCGCGGTCGGCAAAGATGTTGCCGACGAACAGAATCATGGGGCGATCTGCCGCGTCCGCGAGGTCTTCGGGGATGGGCCAATCGGAGAGCAGCGCCTCCGGATTGGCAGGCGTGTTACCGACCAGTACGACGCGGTCGGCCGGCACGCCGAGCGCAATGCAACGCTCGCGCGAATCCTCCGAGACAACGAACGTGCTCTGGGCGCGATGCACCACCCACTTCTCAATTGCTTCCGCCAACTTCAATGTGCGGACGACCTTGATGGCAATGCCGGCTTCGTGTGACAAGATGGAGTCGAGCGCGGCGGGGTAAACCTCCGCCATGTCGTAATGCGCCGGAATGCCCATCTTGCGCGCGACGTAGAGCGCCGCCGGCGCCAGTGGCAGATCGCGCACGATGATGGCGTCTGCCTTCATGGCTTTGGCGGCCGAGCTGATGGCAGACACCCACACAGGATTCAGAAAGACGGGGTACGTGGCCAACTTGTCGGCTAGGCGCCACGTCCAGCTTGGCAGCCTCACCACCGAAAGCTTGCCATTGGTCTCGGAAGCTGGTTGGCCGGGACGCGAACGCGACAAGATCGTCACCGAATGACCGGCGCCGATCAGGACGTTGATCTGCTTCGATACCCGCGTGGCGTTGTGCGGCCAGTGGCCGTCATACACGTACAGAATCTTCACGCGTGCCGCGCCAGTGCATGGCTTGTCTGGCGGCGATGCCGTTCCAATGTGTCGTAGCGCAACGTCGACGTGGCTGGTTTCATGGTGGTAATATACTGGGCGTACA
This sequence comes from bacterium, assembly GCA_027484025.1. Taxonomy (GTDB): domain Bacteria; phylum Gemmatimonadota; class Gemmatimonadetes; order Gemmatimonadales; family Gemmatimonadaceae; genus Gemmatimonas. The sequence continues at coordinate 5,287 of JAIXTI010000177.1, read as the reverse complement.
TTTGTGACGGCCAGCGGCGTGCCTGCGTCACGATTTCACAAGAAATGGTCCAGGCAGGATCTTCATTTTTCGCGAGCCGAATCATGTGTGGTATCACCGGCATATGGTGGCGTCAGCCACCGGAAGCATCTCAAGCGCATTCGCAGCTCAAGGCGATGTGCGATGCCCTCAGCCATCGCGGTCCGGATGACTCCGGTCTGTGGGTGGAAGGTGCCGTCGGATTTGGTCATCGCCGGCTGTCCATCGTCGATCTCAGTCCGTTAGGCCATCAGCCGATGGAGAGCCGTGACGGCCGCTTCGTGATCTGCTTCAATGGCGAGGTATTCAACTTCGGGCAATTGCGCGATGAGCTCGCCGGCCGCGGTCACGCATTCCGCGGTGGATCTGATACCGAGGTGATGCTGGCCGCCATTCAGGAGTGGGGGCTCAAAGCAGCGGTCTGTCGCTTTGTCGGCATGTTCGCCTTCGCTCTCTGGGATCGGCAAGAACAGACGCTGCAACTGGTGCGCGATCGGCTTGGCATCAAGCCGCTGTTCGTGGCGCGTTCGGCGCAGGGCGATCTGCTGTTCGGGTCTGAATTGAAGGCGCTCATGGCGCATCCGGGCTTCGCGAGACGGGTGAACAGCGAGGCCGTCAGTGCCTATTTGCGTTATGCGTACGTTCCGGCACCCGCGACCATATTCCGGGACGCCATCAAGCTGCTGCCAGGGCATATCCTGACGCTGGCGACCGTCACGGGCGACTGGACGCAGGACGCCTATTGGTCGCTCGAGGAAGTCGCCGAGCATGCGCAGCGCTCGCCATTCTCCGGGTCGTTCGGTGATGCGGCGGACGAGCTCGAGACGCTAGCGCGAGACGCGGTTCGACTTCGCATGATTGCCGATGTCCCGCTCGGGGCGTTTCTCTCCGGCGGCGTCGATTCGTCGCTCGTGGTGGCGCTCATGCAGGCTCAATCCACCCGGGCAATCCAAACGTTTACGATTGGTTTCGAAGAGGCCCGGTACGACGAGAGCGAGTTCGCGCGGAAGATCGCGGTGCATCTCGGGACGCATCACACCGAGCAGCGTGTCACCGCCGAAGAGGCGCGCGCCGTCATTCCTGCGCTCCCAAGCATGTACGACGAGCCGCTCGCAGACTCGTCACAGATTCCCACGTACCTGGTGTGTGCCTTGGCGCGCCGGAGTGTTACCGTCGCGCTCTCCGGCGATGTGGGCGACGAACTGTTTGGCGGCTACAGCCGCTATGCCGTCGCGCCGCAAGCATGGCGATGGCTCAAGCCCATTCCCAGACCCGTGCGCCATGTTGCAGGCCGACTACTTGCCGGAGCGGCGGCGATGGGCATACCGACTCCGGGCGGGCCGGCGAAAGCCATGAAGATCAGCGAACTGCTTTCGGTGCACGGGCTCCCCGATGTCTACCGTCAGCTGATCTCCACGACATCCAAGCCCTCGAGCTTTCTGCAGGCCCCATATACGCCAGCAGACCCGGTGTACGACATCCAGCGTCTCAATCGGTTGGTGCATCCGGAAGAGCGCATGATGCTGGCTGACACCATGTACTATCTGCCGGACGACCTGCTCTGCAAGCTCGACCGTGCCTCCATGGCCGTCGCCCTCGAGGGGCGCGTCCCGTTGCTCGATCATCGCGTCGTGGAGTTTGCGTGGCGGCAGCCGGTACAGCACCGCACCGGGAAGGCGTTGCTCAAGGATGTCCTCGGCCGCTACGTGCCGCGCGCGCTTTTCGAGCGCCCCAAAATGGGATTCGAAGTGCCTATTGGTTCGTGGCTTCGGGGGCCATTGCGGGCATGGGCTGACGATGTGCTCGACCCGGACGTGCTTCGCGCCGCAGGACTGTTCGATGCGCCCGCCGTGCGTGACCTGCTTTCGCAGCATGTTTCGGGTACACGCGAAAACGCGCACATGCTATGGAGCGTCTTGATGCTCGAGTCGTGGCGCCGCGAGTGGGGAGCGCACGTCTGATGAATTCTTCAGTGCTGCCGCGTCAGCGCATCGCGCAGCTGATAGAATCTGATGGCCCAGGTGGTGCGGAGTCGGTCGTTCTGGAGCTGTGCACTGAACTGCGGCTGCGTGGACACGACGTCAGACCGGCGGTTTTCGGTGGGGGTGAAGGATGGTTGAGCGGGAAGCTGTCTGCTCGCGAATTCGAGGTGTACCTCCCGATCATGCGCTCGTCTCTGCCGATAGATGTACGCGTTCTGTATGAGATGTGCGCATGGATTCGCGAGCACGAAATCACTATTCTGCACGCGCACGACTTCATTATGAGTGTGTATGCGGCTTTCGCCGGGTACCTCACCGGTGTTCCGCATGTGATCACGCTACACGGCGGAAAATATTTTGCCACGGCGTGGAAGCGGCGCATGGCATTGAAGCTGGCCGCCGCCAAAGCACTGGCTACTGTCGGTGTGTCGCAGGCAACGTGCGACCACCTCTCGACCACCCTGTCGTTGCCGAGCGGTAAGGTTCAGCTTGTTGCCAATGGCGTATCGCCGTCGCGCGGCGACCGCGAAAAATCCAGGCGTGGCTTGGGGCTCTCTGAGAATGACAAGCTCATTCTCGCTGTCGGCAATTTGTATGAGGTCAAGGGGCACCGGATTCTCGTCGATGCGGCTGCACAGCTGGCGGCGCTCGAGGGACTTCCCGCCTGGCGTGTGGCGATTGCCGGACGCGGAGACGAAGAGGGGCGGCTCCGCGAGCAGATTCGTCAGCATGGCCTCGACGCTCAGGTTGAACTACTCGGCCTGCGCGACGATATCGGCGATCTGCTTTCGGCCGCAGACATATGGGTCATGCCGTCGTTCTCGGAGGGGCTTCCCATGGCCCTGCTCGAAGCGATGTTCGCACAGCTTCCCATTGTCTGCTCCGCGGTTGGCGGCATTCCTGATCTGCTGAATGGCGGGCCGGCCGGTCTTCTCGTGCCGCCTCATGACTCGGCTGCGCTTGCCGGCGCACTCCAGGAACTGCTGACTGACACACGCAGCGGGGCAGCACTGGCGTTACGGGCGCGCGAACTTGCCGAGGCCCAGTACTCTGTTGCTGCCATGGCAGACCGCTATGAAACGCTGTACCAGCCGTCTGCCTAGTGAGCCGTTTGGCCGAATGACTCGAGTGCGGTGAGACCGACACGCAATGTGCGCTTGAGCTTTCGGATGGGTGAGCCGCTCGAGCGAATGGCACTCTTCCAAAATGTGAGTGCTTCCCGGTAGCGTGCACGACCGGCCAGTGCGACTGCGGCATCGAATCGCGCCTGTCCAAGGCGGCGCTCGAGGGCGTGCATGTGAGGGCGTGTCATGGGATCTTCCTGAACGCACTCGAGTGCCCGGAGCTTATCCAACACCATCAGACCAACGTCAGCCGTCGCATTATTGCCGTGGCGACGAATGTCAGCGACCAGGTCTGGTGTGAATGCCACCGTACCGCGCAAGAAGGTGCGCAACACGTAGTCTGCATCCTGGCATCGGCGAAGCTTTGGGTTGAAGCGCAAGCCCTGGATCAGGTCACTGCGAAAGAGCATCGTTTGCGTGAAGGCCGGCCACTCCCCCCAGGCGAGAAGTACCTCGAAGGCATTGTGGTCGATGCGTACACCTCGCGTATGTGGCACCGCCGTGGTCGCCACATACGCGACTTCGGGATAAAAGGTGAACTGGGGCGGAAGCACCTCTCCCGTCTGGCTGACGAAGCGAACAAAATTCCCGAAGCAGCAGACCAACGAGGGGTCGGCAAGCATGAGCGCCAGTTGCTGCTCGAGCATCTGCGGTCTCCAACGATCGTCCGCATCGAGGAAGGCGATGAACTCTCCAGTCGCGATCTCGAGCCCGCGGTTCCTCGCAACGGACACACCGCTGTTCTCCTGACGGATGAACGTGAGGCGGGGGTCTTTCAGCGTGCGGACAATGTCCTCCGTCCCGTCCGTGGAGCCATCGTCCACTACGATGATCTCGTCCGGCTGCCGCGTTTGCGTCAACACCGAGGCAATCGCTTCGAGGATGAAGGGCCCGTTGTTGAACGCGGGCATGATTACTGAGATGCGTGACATAGTTTCAGGAATGGTCCAAAAATGGACTCCGAGAGCCCTGACGGCGTAACTCGCTCGAGACACCGCTGCCTTACGTATCGAATACCGGGGGGGACCTGCGCTTACCGGTACCAAGAACAATCTAAGTCGTCGACGAGGTCATCAGTTCTGCCTCGCGGAAACGCAAATTCGCGGCCAATCGTCTTTGTGGTTGCCAACCGCTGTCCACTCTGGAGACTGTTCAGGGTGCCTGATCGTCATTCAGCACAAGATTCATTCTTCCACCATCGGTACGCCTAGTGACTCAAGGGACAGTACACGCGGATTCCAAGGATCAACTCCTCGCCCGTATCTCCGACCGGTCCGCCGTCATCGGGGTGATCGGCTTGGGCTACGTCGGCCTGCCGCTCGCCATGGAGTTCGTGCAGGCGGGCTTTACGGTCATCGGCTACGACGTGAGTCAGCGGGTGGTCGACCTGCTGATGTCGGGGCAGTCGCACATTCAGGATATCCCCGCCGAGACCGTGCACGACGCCGTCGCCAAGGGGCGCTTCATTGCCACGGCCGTCGAAGATCGGCTGCGCGAGTGCGAGGCGATCTCCATTGCCGTGCCCACGCCGCTCTCCAAGACGCGCGACCCGGACATGGCGTATGTGCTGAGCGCCGCCGACGCGATCGCGCGGCAGGCGCACCCGGGGCTGTGTGTGGTGCTCGAGAGCACGACCTATCCGGGCACGACGCGCGAACTGTTGCAGCCGCGCCTCGAGGCGCAGGGGCTCATCGTCGGGCGCGACATCTTCGTGGCCTTTAGTCCCGAGCGGGTCGATCCGGGCAATCCGGTCTACCACACCAAGAACACCCCCAAGGTCGTCGGCGGCATCACGCCGGCGTGCGTGGAGGTGGCGACGGCGCTCTACCAGAGCTGCATCGACATCGTGGTGCCGGTCAGCTCGCCGGAAGCGGCCGAGCTGGTCAAGCTGCTCGAAAACACCTTCCGGGCCGTGAATATCGGGCTGGTGAACGAAATCGCGATTGTGTGTGACAAACTGGGGGTGAACGTCTGGGAAGTGATCGACGCCGCCGCCACGAAGCCCTTCGGGTTCATGAAGTTCACCCCGGGGCCCGGCATCGGCGGGCACTGCATCCCGCTCGATCCGCACTATCTCGCCTGGAAGATGCGCACGCTCAACTACAAAACGCGGTTCATCGACCTCGCCAGTGAGATCAACTCGCACATGCCCGAGTGGGTCGT